>NZ_JBVVUG010000011.1:0-67711 GCF_055809615.1 Algoriphagus sp. 10J20-15 | reverse complement strand
CACCTAATGAAGTGCTCTCAGCAGCTGCATGATAAATTACATAAGAAACAAGGAATATAGCTCCTAATACAAATGCTGTGGTCATGGAGGCGCGGTGATATGGGATATTCCCGTTTTTGATAAAAACCAAGCCTGCTATCAATGCTACCGTAGCGGCGGTATTCATCACAGCATTAAGGTGAGGTAAAAAATAAACCCATTTAGACCCCAAATCAATTTTAGTAGGCATGAATATGAGCACGGCTACTGCCACAGGAATAATTACCGAAATGGCGATAATCCATACCTTAACTTTCCCTTCATTCTCCAACAAACTATTTTCCTTCGCTTGCATGTAATAAAACTTTAGTCTCCAACATTAATAAATCCACATCTTCCCGAGAGGTTCCACTATAATACCCTCTTATTCTTCCCTGTTCATCAACTAATACAAATTTGTCACTATGAACAAAATCATCAGGAACACCTAACCCATCTACACTAGGAATGATAAAACCACATTTTGCTAAATCATAGGTTTCCTGAACCCCACCCGTTCAGAAAGTCCCACTTTCCCGGCTTCAGCATGATGCTCATCTGCATATTTCTTTAAGACCTCCGGACTGTCATAAGTGGGATCAATGCTAATAGACATGATTCGCACCTTGTCTTCATCTCTAAACATATCATTAACGCGCTCCATCTCAGCAGACATTTTAGGACAGATACTTGGACAGGATGTAAAGAAAAAGTCAACAATTGTCACTTTACCTTCCATATCAGCTCTTCCTACTTGTTCCCCATCTTGATTGGTGAAGGTGAATTCCGGAATGTAATGCTGGGTAGTATCAGCAATAGGACATTCCTGAAAAGGATTATCGACGCCCTTTTCAAAAAAAACGGGGATATCATACGTGTTATTACCAAACCCCTTAAGAAACAGGAAAATTAATATGGGCACCAAGAGTATGCAGACTAGCACCATACCTTGTAATAATCTCAAACTTCTCATATTAGTGATTTAACAAAAAAGGAAGGTCAAAGTTTCTCACTTCAACCTTCCTTTTTAAATATCTTTTAAACTCTGTTTAGAACCAACGCATGTTGAATATATCCGAGCCTTCTTTGATTAAGACAATGATCAGCCAAAACAAGAATGCGATAGGAACTAGAATAGAATAGATCAAAGGCTTCACTTCATCACCAAGGTGCATGAATTGCATGATGATATATTTAGCTTTCCAAATTGTCAATGCCATGAACAATACATAAAGGATGATTCCTCTAGGCATTGTGAAAGCCATTACGAATTCTGCAGCAGTTATAGCTAGCAAAATCAAAGCAGTCTTCCAGATTTTCTTAATCTTATCGTTGTTCCTTGGAACTACGTTAAGCGTTGATTTATTTTCTTGAATATCCATAATTCTAATTGTTATAGCTTAGATCAGGTAGAATAAAGTAAATACAAAGACCCATACAAGATCTACAAAGTGCCAGTACAAACCGATTTTTTCGACCATCTCGTAGTGACCTCTCCTATCGTAAACACCAACTGCCGCTTGGTAAAACACCATGAATAGAAGGATAACACCTATGGTTACGTGGAAACCGTGGAATCCCGTGATGAAGAAGAATAGGTTTGCAAAGGAAGCAGGCCCATATTCATTAACTAGGAGATTTGCACCAAATACAGTTTCTGTTACATTTTGGCTAATTCCATTGATATAATTTAAAACAACACCATTTTCAGATCCGTGAATGAAGTGACTCCACTCCCATGCCTGACAGCTTAGGAAAGTAATACCTCCTACTAGCGTCCATAGCATCCATTTTACTACATCATTTCTGTCATTCCGGTGTCCAGCTTCTACAGCCAACACCATAGTAACAGAGCTTGCAATCAAAATAAAAGTCATTATACCTACGAATACAAGCGGTGCATGAACTCCATGTACAAATGGAATAGCATCAAAAACCAATTCAGGTATTGGCCAGTACTCATTAGACCCCACAAACTCAGTGGCAGGGCCAGCATAAGCCGGATAACTTACCCGAATGGCAAGATAGGTAATCAAAAAAGCGGCAAAAGTAAAGATATCAGAAAGAAGGAAAAACCACATCATGAGTTTTCCATAGCTAGCTTTGAGAGGTTCATTACCACCTCCCCAAACGCCTCTTTTCGAGCTTACTCCTATAGCAGTAGAATGCGCAGACATAAGATATTAATTTGTACTTGGTTTATTTTAATGATTCAAAAGCAAAAACATAAATAGATATAACCACAATGCAGCTAGAAAATGCCAGAAAGTAGTTGCCATTTCAAGTGTATCCATAGACTTGGAATGCACTTTATATCTGTAGGTCGAAATTAATACAATAATCAGAAATATCACACCGCTGATTAAGTGAACAGCATGCAAACCCGTGAATACATAGAGAAATGATCCCGAAGGATTGCCAACGAAAAACACATTTTCATCAACTAAGGCTACCCAGCTGTACCATTGACTAACAAGGAAAGCGATACCAAACAGCACTGCCAAACTAAGGCCTGCCCTAAGTCCTACAAAATTATCTTTTTTAGCAGCTAAATAAGCATACTGAAGGCAAATGCTACTAATTACAACTATTCCTGAGCTATACCAGAAAATGGTAGGGAGGTCATATTCCAACCAATTCCCTTCAGATTGCCGAACTATATAGGCGCTAGTAAGGGCAGCAAAGATCATCACCACGGTCACTAGGAACAGCCATAATGCAAACTTTTTAGGATGCATTGCAATGGGCTGCTCTACCATATCTACGTATTTAAGTTCCTTTTCCATTCTTAAGGTAATTTATCTAAGAGGTAAGCAATCTGCACAATTGGCAAATACAAAAAGGAACCAAACATTATTCGTAAAGCTGATTTACGCGAACAGTCTTTCATTAAAGAGAAAGTCTGAGCCAAAAACAACACCCCACAAACGGTGGCTACTATACCTGATGTCATCCCTGTAAGTCCAAAATAGCTTGGGAGCAATCCTAGAGGTAACAAGAACAAAGTGTATATCATAATTTGAATTGCTGTATTGAGGTCTTTCCCGCCACCACTTGGTAGTAACTTAAATCCAGCAGCCTTATAGTCTTCATCCCCCACCCAAGCGATTGCCCAAAAATGTGGGAACTGCCAGATGAATTGAATCCCAAAAATTATCAAGGCTTCATGGGTTATAGAACCAGTCGCTGCAGTCCACCCTAACAAAGGAGGAAGTGCTCCCGGGATCGCACCTACAAATACTGCTACAGGACCTACACGTTTTAACGGAGTATAAACAAAGACATAAAGGACCATGCTCAATACACCTAGCCATGTAGTCAAGGGGTTAGTAAAGTACCAAAGCAACCCTACACCAATCACTGCGACTAGGGAGGTCACCCAAAGGGCTTCTTGTAAGGAAATAAGTTTTAATGGAAGAGGACGGTTTTGAGTACGCTTCATTAGCTTATCCAGATCACGCTCTAAAATTTCATTTGCAGCACAGGATGCACCGCTAATCAAGAAGCCGCCTAGAGCTAAGCCTAAAAACCCAGACCACCCGAAACTAACACCACGATCACCAAGTATATAACCAAATACAGCAGAAAAGGTAACCAAAGCTGAAAGCCTTAATTTAATCAACTCAGCGTAAGCCTTCAATTTGCTTATCACTAAACTACTACTATGGTCAGTTACTGAAACTGTCCTCATGATCAATTTGTATTTAATCGAAACTGAATGTTTTCTTTGATTTCAAGAAGTAAAATAACCTGAACCCCTATAATCAAAGAACCTAATAAGAGATGGATTGGCTGAAGAAAGGCAGGAATACCAAAGTACGCCATTCCCATTCCTGTAGCTATTTCCAGTAAAATCAGAATCATCAAGACCTGAGACCAAAGATTCACTTGAGACTTTCTCAGGGTATATTTAAATGCCCAGAAGAAGTATAAGACATGGATTCCTAGTAGAATTAAGGAAAATGATCTATGAATAAGAAAATCCAAGCCCACTCTTCCTATCCACTCATCCCTAAGCATATTACCTAAAGAAGAAGAGATAACATCTATCTGTTCTCGTACCTGAGTGCCTAAAACAATCTGAACTACCATAAATACCGTCCCGATAAATAGCACTAGTTCAATTCTTTTTGGCACATCCATCTTCACTCCCGGACCCGCAATCAACTTACCCGACCTATGATAAACATAGATCAAAAGTGAAACGAGAAGCAAAGCCAATATCATGTGGAAAGTAATCATCCAATGCAGCAAATTAGTAGACACTACAATGGAACCAATCCACCCAATGAAAATGACTAAGACTAGATTGAAAACAGATAAAATTGTAATCCAACGATCTGCTTTTCTGAGGGGAAATGATTTCCATACAGTCAAAACGATCAATAGACCAATTACAACTCCAGCCAGTCTATTCAGGTATTCTATCCAGGTCTTTACTGCATTAAATTCCTCTTCGATCAGAATGGATTTATCATTAGCTATCTCCTTAGCCTTTTTTGAGAATCCTAATTTTTCAAGTGTTGCCACGAACCTTTCGTTCTTGGCCAATCTTTTATTGAGATAAATCTCCTGATAATTTGAAGGAAGTTGATCCACATTCGTTGGGGGAATCACACTTCCAAAACATTTTGGCCAATCAGGGCACCCCATACCAGAACCGGTGCTCCTTACTATTCCACCAATTAGAATCAGTATATAAACAGCTATCACCGTGATTAAATTAACACGACGAAAGCTGCTTATTGATTTATTAGTGACTTGTTTCATTTGAGACCAAAACTTCCTCTTCTTCCTTCATAATTTCCAACTCCACTTTCACCAATTCTTGCTCATGAGGAAGGTTGGATTCAGGAGTTGCAGAAAGAGGTACTGTCTGTGGGATGAAATCCTCTTCAGCACCTGGCTTAGAGTAGTCATATGGCCATCTATAAACTGCAGGAATTTCACCTGGCCAGTTACCATGCCCTGGTTCTACTGGTGTAGTCCACTCAAGCGTATTAGATCTCCAAGGGTTAAGTGTGGCTTTTCTACCTTTATACATTGAGTAGAAGAAATTGAACAAGAATATGAACTGAGCACTAAAGGTGATAATAGCAGCAACAGATACAAACATGTTCAAATCAGTGTACATATTGGCAAACTCAAAGTTTGTCCAGCTGTAATATCTTCTTGGGAAGCCAGCAATACCTATGTAGTGCATAGGGAAGAATACCATGTAAACTCCTACAAAAGTGATCCAGAAGTGAATGTAACCCAATTTGGCATCCATCATTCTTCCGAACATTTTAGGGAACCAGTGGTAAACACCTGCTATCATTCCGAAAAAGGATGCAGAACCCATCACTAAGTGGAAGTGAGCTACTACAAAATAAGTATCGTGCAATTGAATATCAATAGCTGAGTTCCCAGGAAAATACCAGTCAAACCACCGGAAATAAAGAAGGAAACTAGACCTATTGAGAACAACATCGCAGGAGTGAAGATCAAGTTACCTCTCCAAAGCGTTGTCAAGTAGTTAAATACTTTTACTGCTGAAGGCACTGCGATGATCAAGGTCAAGAACATAAAGATAGATCCAAGGAATGGATTCATACCTGATACGAACATATGGTGAGCCCAAACCACGAAGGAAAGAACAGTGATACCTAGCAAAGATATAATCATCGCTTTGTACCCGAAGATTGGCTTTCTTGAGTTGGTAGCAATTACTTCAGAAGTAATACCCAAAGCAGGAAGCAATACGATGTAAACTTCAGGGTGGCCTAAGAACCAGAATAAATGCTGGTATAATACTGGGCTACCGCCGGTGTTTGGAAGCGCTTCCCCACCGATATAGATATCAGAAAGGTAAAATGAAGTACCAAAGCTTCTGTCAAATACAAGTAACAATGCTGCTGCAAATAATACTGGAAAGGACAAAAGGCCGATCACAGCTGTCAAGAAGAAAGCCCAGATAGTCAAAGGAAGTTTAGAGAAAGACATTCCTTTTGTTCTCAAGTTAATCACTGTGGTGATGTAATTGATACCCCCCATAAGAGAGGAAGCAATAAAGAAGGTCATAGCGACCAACCAAAGAGTCATCCCCAAGCCTGAACCTGGAATAGCTTGCTCCAAAGCTGAAAGCGGTGGATATACCACCCATCCACCTGCAGCAGGACCAGTTTTTAGGAAAAGTGAAATAAACATGATCACACCGGAAAGGAAAAACAACCAGTACGATAGCATATTCATAAATCCAGAAGCCATATCTCTCGCTCCAATTTGTAATGGAATCAAGAAATTGGAAAATGTCCCACTCAAACCTGCTGTCAATACAAAGAATACCATTATGGTACCGTGCATTGTAACTAATGCCAAGTAGAATGTAGGATCCAATTTCCCTGCTTCATCTATCCAACCTCCAAGAATTGGACGAAGGAAAGACATATCCATTTCTGGAAAACCCAATTGTAATCTAAATAGGATAGAAAGTAATCCACCTATAAGAGCCCAAAACATACCAGTAACCAAGTACTGTTTTGCGATCATTTTGTGATCTTGAGAGAAGATATATTTCGTTACAAAATTATCATGATGC
The DNA here is from genome assembly GCF_055809615.1 of Algoriphagus sp. 10J20-15. Classification (NCBI taxonomy): domain Bacteria; kingdom Pseudomonadati; phylum Bacteroidota; class Cytophagia; order Cytophagales; family Cyclobacteriaceae; genus Algoriphagus; species Algoriphagus sp. 10J20-15. Next base: position 61,113 of record NZ_JBVVUG010000011.1, on the reverse strand, counting down.
TCATGATCGTGATGATCGTGGGCTGCGTCATGATTTGCGACAGATGCTGTTGACATAATCTATAATTTTGTTTGTTACTTTTCAGTTAATTGAACTTCTGCTACTTCCTTTACCTCCGCAGACACACCAGAAGCCAAAGCTGGATTCATTTGGATAAAAGATCTCTGCTCCGCATACCACTTCTGATAAGCCTCAGGCTCTACTACCTCGATTACTTTTCTCATAGAGAAATGACCTCTTCCACAAATTTCTGTACAAGCAATCTCATAATTGAAATCCGGATTTCCTGTCTCTTCTCTCATTTCAGCAGTTGTCTTGGTAGGGACAAACCAAAAACGAGTTGGCATGCCAGGTACAGCATCCATTTTCAATCTCATATGAGGGGCGAATACTGAATGAAGCACATCCCTTGCTCTGATTTTAAAGAGCACAGGCTCCCCTTTAGGAATTACTACTACAGGAGATGGAAAATCATCAACAGAGTTTTTATCTGAGAAATCTATACCATGTGAATTAGTAGCTGTGATCAATCGATAATCATAGTCTCCTAATACATTGTCTTTACCAGGATATCTCTACTTCCCAAGCAAACTGATACCCCATAATCTCTATAGTATGGGCATTTTCAGGAGCAGGAGCAGTAATATCCGACCAAGCTACCCAACCTGAAATCACCAAACCTGCAAGAACGATTGCTGGAACGATTGTCCAGATTACCTCGAGCTTGTTGTTGTCAGGATAAAAGGATGCCTTACGCTTCTCGCTGTATTGATATTTGTATGGGAAAATGAAAAGCAAGATATGAGTGATCAAGAAAACTATACCAGTCACACCCATTGACCACCAAAACAAAGAATCTGTAATCACGCCATGCTCTGATGCAATTGGCAACTGATAATTATCAAATTCTTTGATAGAATACCAGAACATTAAAGCTCCTCCTGCTACCAGGAAAACGATAAATAATATAGCATTAACCTTATTACTCCCTGATGCGATCTTTTTATCCGATCCTTTTACAACTGAGACTAATGTTTGGATTCGATAGACCATCCATATTATGGAAAATATCAAAAGAACCCCTACTCCAATCAGAAATCCGTACATACCTTAATTATTTCGGCTGTTATTAAATGTGATGATTATAGCTTTCTTCAAGCATTGGATGGTTTTTAGGAACTAGGTTCCCTTTTGCCAATCCAGAAAGAACTACGAATGTGAATGCAGCTCCATATACCAAGAACATACCTACTTCCATAAACCCAACTCCTCCATTGTGTCCTAAAGTACCAGGCTGAACCATTAGGAAGAAATCCACCCAGTGACCAGCGATGATTAGAGCACAAACCAGTTTCAAGAATACTCCATGTCTTTTAGAATCTCTTGTCATTAATAACAAGAAAGGAAGGACAAAGTTTAGCCCCAAGTTCACAAATATGAAAGGACCATAAATATCGCTCGACAATCTTTCAATGAAGTACACTGTCTCTTCAGGAATGTTGGCATAATAGATCAACAGGAACTGAGAAAACCATAGGTAAGTCCAGAAAATGGTGAACCCAAAGATGAATTTACCCAAATCATGAACGTGATTCTCATTGACCATCTCCAACAAGCCTTGGCTCTTCAGGAAGATCGTGATCAAAGTAATCGCAGACAAACCTGCAACAAACCAAGATGAGAATACATACCAGCCAAATAGTGTAGAGAACCAGTGCGTGTCAATGGACATCACCCAATCCCATGCAGCTATCGAAGAAGATACAGCAAAGAAGATCAAGAAAAAGGCTGACCAGCTTCTGATTTTGTACCATGAAGAAGTGCCACCGATGATGTCTTCATTGTAAGTGAATTGTTGGAATTTCTTGAAAAAGAATACCCAGAATCCAAAGAACAATACCATTCTAAAGATGTAGAATATTGGGAATGTTCCTTTTGCCATAGGCCAATAGAAAAATGAACCTTTTCCATCGATTATGCTATCGTATTCCGGAGAAGACTTATCAAATAGATAAGCGTGAGTCCAATGGAACAAATCGTGATTTGCAATAAAGAAGGTAACGATCATCAAGATCCCTGCTATTGGCAACCAGTTACCAAGAGAAAGCATAACTCTAATGATAGCCGTAGACCACCCTGCCTGAGCAGCATATTGTATAGCGAAAAAGAATACACCGATAATAGCAATACCTGTGAAGTAGACATTATTTATCCACAAGTTAGCGTAGAGTCGCTCATACCAATGAAAAGCATGTCCTTCTGCTTCAGCTGCTTCGTGGTGACCACCACCAAACACCGCCATTAAAATACCAATGACTAGCAATGCAGCACCAATACCCAAAACCGTAAAAACGATTTTCTTAATAGCATCGGTGAAATCAAACTTCTGATCCAGATTAAAGTGTTGTACGTGATGAGCCATAATTAATTAGCTGGAGTTTCTAGTTGTGTAACATCTTGGTCTTCCGCTACTACTGCTACTGCATTATCAGCATTCTGACCACCTTGGATTTCTTGTTTCACGTAGTGAACAATTTTCCATCTGTTTTCTGGTGTAATCTGAGATCCATGAGCTCCCATTCTGCCTTTACCTTTAGTGATCACGTGAAAAATATGACCTTCGGAAAGTCCAACATAGGCGCCACCTGTCAAGTTAGCAACACCACCAATGATTTCTCCGACTTTGCCATCACCCATGCCACCTGTTCCATGACAGGGAGTACAGTAAAGTTGGTATAATCTTTTACCATCTGTAAGCACTTCATCAGATAGCTCTATAGGGTTTTTCATCGTAGCACCGGCTTCCTCTATTTCAAAAGCCTTGTAGCGATACGGCAAATAGCCTTGTTTATTTCTAGGAACAGTATTGGCAACAGGCTCTCGCATATTCATATTGTGAGGGTTGTTGATATTACTGTTAAAATATTCTCCCTTTCCATCTTCTCGGGTAGAGATCAAATCTCCCTTAGTCTCTGAATCCATGATTTGAGTCAATGGTTCGTAGGCTACCGAGTGGTACATCTGAGGGGCATATTCCAAGCCTTGATTTTCGCCTCCGGCTCTACAGCCCGCAAGGGCAATCCCTGCTGCTGCAATCCCTAAAATACTTAGTGTCTTAGCAATCTTCATTTTTCCAGATTTACTATTCAAAACTTTTTTTATTAACCTCTGATGCTCCAGAAGATTTCAATATCTCTTCAATCTTTGCCAATTCCATAGCTGAGTTATTTGCTATGTCAATTGCCATCACATGCTTATCGTCAGTGATTCTTAAATCAAAGATTCTAGGTTGTGCCCAAGGCTTCAGGTTAGTGCTTACCATAAATACGCCTACCATTCCGAATGATGCCAACAAGACAGTCAATTCGAATGTAACAGGAATAAAGTCAGGAAAAGCGCCATAATCCTTACCACCAATGATCATTGGCCAGTCAAACTTCATCATGTAAAACTGCATGGTCAAAGCCAAAGTAGTTCCAAGCAATCCGAATAAGAAAGCTGCAATTGGCAACTTACTTCTTTTATATCCTAGGTAATCATCTATCCCGTGAACAGGGTATGGTGAATAGACCTCATGGATTTTAATACCTGAAGACCTTTACCTGGGTGATTGCCTGAAGCAATACATCCTCGTCTTCATAAACTCCAGTAACAAAATGTGTATCTCTTTCCATGATTATTTATGCACTTTATCAGATGAAGACTTCAATACAGATTTCACTTCTGCCATGTTGATTACCGGGAAGAATTTGGCAAACAAGAAGAACAAAGTGAAGAACAAACCAAATGTGAATAGGTAAACTCCTACATCTGCCCAAGTTGGATAGAACATCGCCCAAGAAGATGGAAGATAATCTCTGTGTAGAGAGGTTACGATGATTACAAATCTTTCAAACCACATACCGATGTTCACTACGATAGACAAAGCGAAGGTAGCTACGATGGATGTACGGATTTTCTTAAACCAGAAAAGCTGTGGAGAAATAACGTTACATGTCATCATTGACCAATATGCCCACCAGTAAGGTCCTGTAGCACGGTTAATGAATGCATATTGCTCTGCTTCTACACCTGAATACCAAGCAATGAAAAACTCGGTGATGTATGCAATACCTACGATAGATCCTGTGATGATAATTACAATGTTCATCAATTCGATGTGACCCATTGTAATGTAATCTTCCAGTTTGTAGACCTTACGAGTTACAATCATCAGCGTCAATACCATCGCGAAGCCTGAGAAAATCGCACCCGCCACAAAGTATGGAGGGAAGATAGTCGTGTGCCATCCTGGTATTACTGAAGTTGCAAAGTCAAAGGATACAATCGTGTGTACAGAAAGTACCAGTGGAGTAGCCAAACCTGCAAGGATCAAGGAAACTGATTCGTATCTGCTCCAGGATTTTGCTGCGCCATCCCAACCAAATGAAAGTGCTCCGTAAATAATCTTTCTTAAACCAGTAGCTCTATCTCTAATTGTCGCGAAATCAGGAATCAAACCAATGTACCAGAATACAAGTGATACAGAGAAGTAAGTCGAGATCGCAAACACATCCCAAAGTAGTGGGGAGTTAAAGTTTACCCAAAGTGATCCAAATACGTTTGGAAGTGGAAGTGCCCAATAAGCTCCTAACCATGGACGACCCATGTGAAGAACCGGGAACATTGCCGCACAGATAACCGCGAAAATAGTCATCGCTTCTGCAGCTCTGTTAATTGAAGTTCTCCACTTCTGTCTGAAAAGTAAAAGTACTGCTGAAATAAGAGTACCAGCGTGACCAATACCAACCCACCAAACGAAGTTGGTGATATCCCAAGCCCAGCCTACAGTTTTGTTAAGCCCCCACATACCGATGCCTTCCCAAACGGTGGCAACGACTGCGATTGATCCTAAAGCCAAAACACCGGCAGACGTAAGGAAAGCTAGAAACCATCTGATATTTGGTTTTGCTTCTACATGGCGTGACACGTCATGCGTCACATCATGATAGCTTTTACCCCCGGTAACTAACGGCTCGCGTACGGATGAAGTAACCTGCATAGTTTATAAAATTTTGATTACGCTTCGTTTAAGTCTTTATTTCTGATTTTGGTAAAGTACCAAACGTTTGGACTCACGTTGATCTCTTCCAATACATGGTATGCTCTCTCCTCATTCACTTCCTTCAATGCTGAAGTAGTGTTCTCCTTAATCTTAAGAAGCTGAGAAACTTTAGAATTCGAATCATTCATGTCTCCGAATACCAACGCATCAGTTGGACAAGCTACAGCACAAGCTACATTGATGTCTCCATCTTTCACTTTGCGTTTCTCACGCTTAGCCTCTAGCTTACCAGCTTGGATCCTCTGCACACACATGGAGCATTTTTCCATCACACCACGAGCACGAACTGTTACATCTGGATTCAAGACCATCTTACCCAAATCATCATTTTGAGCAACATTGACTCCTGCGAAGTCTTTGTTATCGTGGTATTTGAACCAGTTGAATCGACGTACTTTATACGGACAGTTGTTTGCACAATATCTTGTACCAATACATCTGTTGTAAGTCATTTGGTTAAGTCCCTCAGAAGAGTGGGTAGTTGCAGCAACAGGACAAACAGTCTCACATGGAGCATTGTTACACTGCTGGCACATCATAGGCTGGAAAGTAACCTCAGGGTTGCTGGCCGCGACTTCCATAGCACTCAAATCATCTGCTGGAGCATCAGAAGAATAGTAGCGATCGATTCTGATCCATGCCATTTCTCTTCTGTTCAATACTTCCTGCTTACCTACTACTGCCACGTTGTTTTCAACCTGACAAGCCACAGAACATGCAGAGCAACCGATACAAGAGTTCATATCGATAGCCAATCCCCAGTGATGCTGAGAATACTGGTGACCTGACCAAAGTGAAATCTTGGAAGGTTTTACAAATTCACCATCCTTGTAAATATGTGGATGGGATCTACCTGCAGAAGCATCTTTTTGGTATTCGCTCAATACAGACTCCTGGATTACGTTTTCACGTCCCATGAACGTCTGGTGAGTTTGTGTACGTGCAATTTTATAAGAATCACCAGTTGCAGAAACTTCTACGCCTGAAGTAATATCGAAATTGACAAAGCCCTTGGAAGCATCCAGTAATTCGTAAGCATTAACACCCACTCCGTTTGCAACTCGACCAGCTTTTGTTCTACCATATCCTACTGCCAAACCGAAAGTACCTTCTGCCTGACCTGGTTGAATCAAGATCGGCACGATCAGCGATTTACCATTTACGGTAATAGAAGCTTTGCTGGTATGTTCTTCAGATTGAGTGACACCATTGTCATTTGCCCACTTCTGAGACACAGTCAAATAGTTATCCCAAGTTGCCTTAGAGATAGGATCAGACAATTCTTGAAGCCAAGGAACATTCGCATAAGCACCGTTACCGATACCTACTTTAGTATATATGACCAATTCCGGTGTTAGAATTACTCAGCAGAATAAGCTTTAGCTACAGCTGAAGCAGCAGCACTTACATCTCCTACTGGAGCTAAAGGTGCAGAAGTAGAATTAATAGCTAATACACCATTGTATAGGGTCTGATCCCAGAATTCTTGGAATGTACCGCCAGTCTCTACTTGAGTGAATACCTCACCCTGCCAGTTATTCTGTAAGAAATCATAGTAAGAAGTAGTATCACCTGCCCAAACCAAGAAAGATTCTTGTGCTTGTCTTGTATCAAAAAGTGGAGAAATGGTAGGCTGAGCTAAAGAGAAGTGACCTTTCTTAGGCTCAAAGTCATTCCAAGACTCTAGGAAGTGATGATCTGGTGCTACAATTTGTACTAAGGACGAAGTCTCATTTAAAGTACCATTAGTAGAGATACTTACTTTTGCTTTTGCGATACCAGCAGCGATCTCAGCTCCTCTTGCAAAATCATATACTGGATTACAGTTGTAGAAAATAACCCCACCAACTTTTCCAGCATTCAAATCAGTCACAAACTGATTCATTTTAGCGTCATCTCCTTTTCTGTAGTAAGCAGGATTAGCGAAATCAACCGTAGTTCCGTTACTACCAAGCAATTCATTGATCGCATTGATCACAACCTGTACGTTAGGATCGTTTGATCCAGAAATAACAAGGGAAGCTCCTTTGCTAGCCCATAGATCAGCAGCAGCTTTATCCAAATGCGCGATCTCTACTGCAGGAGCAGAAACTGTAGCAGCACCAGCTTTTTTAGCAATCGCATTGTATAGCGCTAATACAGCCAATCCGCTTTGAGAAGCTCTGATTGGCGTTCTGTAATCAGCATTTGCTCCAGCAAGTGACAACGTAGATTCAAACTGATAATGTCTTGACATTTCAGGCTTCTCTTTGCTGATTTTTCTTGTCTGAGCATATTGACGGGCAAATTCAATTGGAGAAATCCAAGATCCTAAGAAGTCAGCTCCGAAGGATACGATTGTTTTTGCTTTGTCAAATGAGTATGAAGGAAGAACTGCAGCACCATAGTAAGTCTCCGCAGCTTTTGTAATACCATAATTTGAAAGTGGATCGTACATGATCACTTCCACGTTTCCGTTTGCATTTGCCAGTTGCTGTATGGCCTGCATAGTGGAAGGTGAAATAATTGTATTGGAAACAATTTTCACTGAACCGGCGGAAGCTAGAGCAGATTTAGCTTGCGCATCAACTGTTTTCCAATCTGAAAGCTGTCCCCCGCTGTATGGACCCGCTAGTCTTTCTTTGTCATAAAGAGAAAGGATGGATCCTTCTACGATCGCATTTACTTTACCTTTATTAATAGGAGACAATTCGTTTCCGTCAATTTTGATCGGGCGACCTTCTCTTGTCTTCACTACAATGGAAGCATAATCGCCACCTGTAGCATAAGTAGAAGCATAATAGTTAGGAATAGATGGGTTGATATCAACCGGTTTATTCACATAAGGGATCATCTTTCTAACAGGAGCCTCGCATGCCGCCAATGAAGCTGCCGCTAAGCTGAATCCCATTACTTTCAGAAAATCTCTTCTTGAAGCACTACCCTCCTCGTTGAGTGTAGAAGGAAGCTCAGGGAATTCCCTGTCAGCGTTCTTTACAAACTCTGGATCGTTGTTGAGCTGCTCAAGCCCTTTCCAGTACGTTTTTTTATTTTCCTTCATTTTATGATATAAGAATGAATTTGCGAAAAGAATAATGAATTAATAGTGGCACTTAGCACACTCCAAACCTCCGATGTCTTTCACCTTCAAGGCATCTTTAGAATCAGAGTGAATCTGAACCAACTTATCGTAGTAGGCATTGCCTTCAGTAGTGATCTCGGTCTGTCTGTGACAGTCAATACACCACCCCATTGTTAGTGCACTATGCTGACCAACTACTTCCATTTCCTGAATAGGACCGTGACAAGTCTGACACTCTACTTCACCCACTACCACGTGCTGAGAGTGATTGAAATAGGCTAAATCTGGAAGATTGTGAACTCGTACCCATTCGATAGGCTGATTGTTATCAACCGCATCGTAGATTTTCTGAATTTCAGGAGAAACGCCTTCTGCTCCTTGCACATTCTGCACATGCGTATGGCAGTTCATACAAATATTAGCTGAAGGGATATTTGCAGATCTTCCTATCTCTACACCGGTATGACAATACTGACACTCAATCTCTAGAGTACCTGCATGAAGCGCGTGTGAGTAGGCGATTGGCTGCTCAGGCGCATAGCCCTGCTGTACGCCTACTGAATAAAGTCCATCCAAAGCTGTTTTAGCCACCAAGGCCACCACTAAGGCAGTGACGATAACCACAAACATATCGCTTTTAAATACTTTTCCTAGGTTAGTTTTCTGAGAGACAAATTCTTTATCATCTTCATCCAGATCCTGTTTTTTAAGGTATTTGGTTAATACAGATATTATCAATCCTAATACAACCAAAATCAAAAGTAGCACAACTACCAACACCCCTAGAATTATAGTAAGGTATTCGCTTGGAATCCCCCCTCCTTCAGCTACTTCACCACCTTCAGCTCCTGCTGATGCCGCCGCAGCCGCCGCTGGATCCACTTTATCACCGTACTCTATATAGGCTAGTAGATTATTTAGATCATCATCAGTCAAAAACTCATGAGCCGGCATCATCAGGCTGTTGAATTCCTTATACAAATTGGAATAGTAGGCATTTCCAGATGCAATTACAGCCGAAGAGTTCTTGATAAAACTTTTGACAGTTTCTACAGGCGCCCTATCTGAAGCACCTCTTAATGCCGGACCAGTGTACTTTTGATCCAGTTTATGACACTGCTTACAATTTGCATTGAATACAGTCTTACCTGCTGCCACAGCTTCATCGCTATTTGCCACTGATGGATCTGCTGCAAAAGCCTGCATTCCGATCAGCATGAAAAACAGCACTGCCAGTGTGTGGAAATTCAATCGAACCCCTACTAACGAGCGTTTGGATAACATATTATAGCTAATTAAATAGTTTAAGCGGTTTTTTATAACCCTTGCAAAGGTACTACCCGAAGCCAATTTTTCAAACTTGTCTTGATGTATGGCAGCGGCCTCACAGGAACTCTGTTTGATTTCATATACACTTGTATTACAGTTATTTAAGGTTATTTTCTGGGCTAATAATTAATTTAGAATCAATATAAATAGAATGTATTTTGTAAGCTTTTCAAACTTCTATTGAATTCCCACGATACAAGGCTCTTGTTTCTTGATTTCCAAATAGCGTAGAGCCTGATTTACTAGTAAAGATTTAAAATAAATAGGTGCTTTATTGTAAAGGAAAAGATATTAACTACATTTGCATTCCAATTCTGATTGGTCGAGTGGCCGAGTGGCTAGGCAGAGGTCTGCAAAACCTTCTACAGCGGTTCGAATCCGCTCTCGACCTCAACAAAAAGCATCCGCCGCGGCGGATGCTTTTTTATTTTAAGTCATCTGTATTTTTAAGATGGCTTTACCTTAAGTGGGCTAAATATATTTTCCGCATTGCATTTCCAGTGGACATTCATTAGTTTAAATTTTAAACTACTGATAATCATGCCACAAGACATTACCCTACATGTCAACGGGAAAACCAAAACCATATCCGCTGATCCCCAAGAACCCCTTTTATATATTCTGAGAGAGGAATTTGGGTTAAAGGGCGCAAAATATGGCTGCGGTCTTTTGCAATGTGGCGCATGCACAGTCATTGCAGATGCTCTGGCAGAGACTACATGCGTGAGACCTTGTGCCAGTTTTGAAAAGGTAGAAATCACTACGTTAGAAGGTTTGAGTAAAAATGGTGAGCTTCACCCAGTTCAAAAAGCTTTCATTGAAACCCAAGCTGCCCAATGCGGCTATTGCGTGAACGGGATGATCATGACCGCTGTAGCACTTCTGAAAGAAAATTCTTCTCCAACTGAGAATGAAATACGTGAGGCTTTGAATCCTGTTATCTGTCGCTGTGGCACCCATTCGCGATTTATCAAGGCGGTGAAGATGGCATCAGAAAACATAAAGTCTTAATTATGGAAGGAGTTCAGCACTACAACTCGAGTCGCCGGTCTTTCCTTAAAAGCACTGGACACCTACTAATAGGTTTCAATCTTTTACCACTCACATTCTGCCAAACCAAAGGTTCTCCAAATGAAATACCTCCCTATTCTGGCATTCCTTTTCGCCCAACTATCGACAATAAATTAATTGATTCTTGGATTAGATTGGATGCAACAGGACACCTGACAGTACTTTCAGGTAAGCAGGAGTTAGGGCAAGGTATAAAAATCGCCTTAATCCAAATTGCAGCAGAAGAACTGGATATTAATCCGGATCGCTGCCATATTATCAATTCAGATACAGGTCAAACTCCAAATGAAGGATTCACCGCTGGTAGCAATTCCGTAGAAGGTAGCGGAAGCGCTATCCGCCAGGCTGCAGCTGAGGCAAAACACCATCTATTAAAAATGGCTGCGGAAAAATGGAGTGTAAATCCGGAAAACCTTAGCGTAGAAGATGGGGTTATTATAGCTAACTCTGGTGAGAAAGTGAGTTATTGGGAGCTTTTGCAAGGCAAATTTATAGAGGAGAGAATCTCTGGAGATATTAAACCAAAAAAACCAGAAAACTACAAATATGTAGGACAACCCTTGCATAGGGATGATATCCGGAAATTAGTTACAGGAGAATCTCATTTTGTCCACGATCTACAAATGCCAGGGATGGTCCATGCACGAGTGCTTCATCCACCTTCCTACGACGCCACCTTAGAATCCATAGACCTTACCCAAGTTGAAGCTTTGCCTGGAGTACTCAAAGTAATCAGAAACGGGAGCTTTTTAGCAGTAGTCACAGAACGGGAATACCAGGCAGTAAAAGCAAGGGAAATGCTAAAAGAACTAGCAGTCTGGAAAAAGTCTCCAATCGCAATACTTCCAAGGCAATTAATGGATAACGTCCTAACTACTTCAGGAAAACCAGAGGAAGTAGAAATCTCACCAGGAATTGCAGAGCTTATTTCAAATTCAGCCATACATCATCAAGCGGATTATTTCCGCCCCTATCACATGCATGCCTCCATGGGACCATCGTGTGCAGTCGCACTTTGGGAACCAAACCTCCTAACCGTTTGGTCAGCTACTCAAGGAGTATATCCCGTCAGAGATTCAATAGCAGATCTGCTTTCTTTGGATAAAGAAAAAGTCCGATGTATAGGTGTTCCTGGTTCCGGGTGCTACGGACACAATGGCGCAGATGATGTGTCGGGAGAAGTTGCCATCATAGCCAAAGAATTTCCAGGTAAACATGTACGACTTCAATGGATGCGTGAAGACGAACACAAGTGGGAACCATACGGTACAACTATGGCTTTTCGTCTATCTGCAGGATTAGATTCAGCTGGAAAGCTCCTAGGCTGGGACAGCATAGTCTGGTCAGATTCTCATAGTACACGACCAAATGGAAGTGGCGGGAGTTTCATTGTGGCAAGAACTTTGGAACCGCCAGTTGAATTTAGAAAGGGCGGTTGGTCAGGTGGATCCCATCGAAATGGAGTTCCAGAATACAATTTCGAAGCCAAGCAACTCTACCTATTCAACTACGAGGGTCCACTCAGAACCTCATCACTTAGAGGCCTGGGTGCCTATGCAAATACCTTTGCCATGGAGGCGTTTATGGATGAGCTGATCCACAAAGCTGGAAAAGACCCGATTGATTTTCGGATAAAAAACTTGGAGGATCCACGTGCCAGAGCCGTTTTGGAAGAGCTCGCTCAAAAGACCAATTGGAAAAACAGATCTAAATCAGCTAATAACGGATTCGGAGTCGCCTACGCGAGGTATAAGAATGCCACCTCCTATTTTGCTGTATTAGCAGAAGTGGAAATCGATAAGGCAGCCAAAAACTACAAACTCAAAAAACTCACTGGCGTAATCGATTCTGGACTGACTATAAATCCTGATGGACTGAGAAACCAAACCGAAGGCGGAATGATCCAATCTGCCAGCTGGACCATGATGGAAGAAGTGCAGTTTGACAAAGATGGAATCACCAGTGTGGATTGGAATACTTACCCGATCCTACGGATGAATGAGGTACCAGAAGTAGAAGTGCACATTATAGACAGACCAGAAACCAAACCAATGGGAGCAGGTGAAGCTGCAATGGGGCCAGTGGCGGCTGCAATTGCCAATGCTGTGTTTGATGCAACGGGAAGCAGAATTAGGAATCTGCCGATTAAGGCTGATAAGATAGACTGGGAATCGGTCAGTTAATCTAAATACTTATTCTATTTTCTTGAAAATATAAGCACATCTTTCACGGCACCGGGCAGGATAAACTGGGCTTATGGCAAGATTTTGACCTTCCTTTGTCATTGAATACGTCTGTTCAGTGCCTTGATCTTCACAATCAAAGAACACTGTTAGCGTTAAATCCGCCACTTTATATTCGCCATCAGTGCACCTGAAAAACCCATGAGATATTAACTCACCATCTGGAAAAAAAGTGACAGTTTTGCCTGATGGCTCATATTCAGTTCTTGAAGTAACTGACCCATCACTTCCTTCATATTGATAGAGCTCCCATGTACCAACCAAGCCTTCAGAAGTCAACTCAAATGGCAGATTCTCATCTTTATCACAGGATGTAAAAGAAAGTAGCGCTATAATTCCAATCCAAAAGTAGTTCATAGTCAGTAGTTTGAAAGTAGAATTAGGACGAAAGTGCTCATCGATTCGCTACAATTCTACAATAATGAAGACACGTCAACACTCAAAAATCTAGAATCACCTGAGCCAGTTAGAATATTAACATACAATTTCATCCCACTCCAGCTCAAACTTGCTATTCCGATATTGATATTTTCACTTTCTTGGAAATCTGTAACTTGGATCATCTGCTGGGTGGTAACATTCTTAATCCAAACTTGATTTGCTCCAGATCTGTCGGAAACAAAAGCAAGCAGATCTGAATTTGAAGGAGAAAAAGAAGGATTGCTATCGTTCCAATCAGAGACTACCCAATTTCTCAAAGTAGTTGGACTACTCAAAGCAAATCCAACAACATCATAAGAAAAGCCAATTGGGATGTCTTTTGGAACAGTAATTCCATAGGCTACACTTTTCTCTTCAGTAGAATAATTCATTCCAAGCATAGGAGCATAGTCATTCTCAATATCTTCCACATCTCGAAGAATCGCCTTAGGATTAGTGGCAAATGGTGAAAGATTATAGGAAATGACGCTTTGATCTCCTTCATCCAAGCTATCCAGGAAATAGATCAAGGTCGTATCCCCAGAGCCAAAAACAGGAAAGTAGCTTAGGAAAGAATCACTGACAATTTCCTCAACCTCACGTGAAGCAACCGAATATACTTTGATAGCTGAGGTGCTTTGCCCTCCACTCACGAAAACCGCCTTCTCGCCACTTGCAGACCAAGATGGATATTGACCATTTTCAAAAATTAACTTTTCAGACTTACTATTGAGATCAAAAACAAAAACCTGCTGGGCCTGGACACTAGATCCCGCTTCTGAAATGGTATAGATCACTTTAGTCCCAGCAGGAGAAACTTGTGGATGAGTGATATAGTCGAAGCTGACTTTTTCAAGAATTGTTTGAGAAGCAGGAAGTTCATTCGGCACGACCATCACACGGTTCGTTCTATTGCTTACGTTTGCTCTTTTGGCAATCACGAAAAACTCCTGTCTCACGCCAGGCTCCAATCCCTCCACCAGATAAGATAGCTGTCCAGCTGGGATTTCTACAAGTTTATAATTGGTACTGGAAGTAAGCGACTTTGTCCATACTTCGTAGAAAGATGCCAGAACGATGGAAGGGCAGTTGATAGTACAAATCTGTGCTGAAGACCAAGTGAGCTCCACACTAGTTTCATCAACGAGTCTGGTACTAAGTGTAGGTGTTTCCAAAAAACTCCCATCCGGTATAGGATCATCGAAGTTTTGGCAGGAGGAAAAAGCAAGGATCAGGACAAAGAGTAAAGCAATATTCTTCATAATTTATTTAGTTAAATCCTGTACGGATTTAAATGGGTTAGAGGTTTGGGCTAATTTTAGAATTGATATCCTACGCCAAGTTGAACCCCAAATTCCTGCAACATTTGCTTGTAGTTCCCTTCTTTTTCAAAAGGAATCACATTATGTCTCTTGTAATTAGGGAAAATAGAAAAGGAAAACTTCTCTGTATCCAACGTTGCACCAATACCGGCCAAATAGCCAACTCCACTTTGGTCAGAGAAATTATTCCCTTCGGAAAGCTGGAAATCTACTACAGGACCAGCTGCCAAGCATAAAAAATCTTGCCTAGAGAATATTCTGCATATACTGGAATAGAAAGAATTCTGAAATCAGGATTATGAGAATAGCCATACAAGCAATTTATACATGGAGGGAAATTAGGATTGTATTTTATTTGCGCAAATGAATAATTTAAACCTCCACTCAGCGAGAATTTCTCACTTATACTTTTCGAAAGCAAAACACCAACCTCCATTAACTTCTCAATATCCACTGAGCTAGCTCCATCGAGATCTTCGTTCCAATTGGCCATAGCTCCTGAAGCTCCAAAATATCCTTTCACTTCTAACCTAGATTGTGCAGTCACCGAAATACTAATTAAAAGGATAAAGAATAGTAAAAGTGCATTTTTCATAAGATCGAAATTAATGATAAAAATAGTTTAGCCAAGACGAAAGAAGTAGCACGTGTGCTACAAATTAATTTCATGAAGGATCTATTTTTCTAGCCGCAAGTCCAGCTTCTGGAGAAGCAGGACAACAAATAGAATTGTGCCCTTCGTGTTCCCTTTGTGTCCTTCGTGGTTTAAAACAAAAAAACGCCGACTTTTCAGCCGGCGTTTTCTATTTGGAAATTTCAAATTTTAGATCTGAAATTATTTTTTGCCTTCCATTTGCTCTTTCAATTGAGTCAAAGCGTCCAAGTCACCAAGAGTTGACTTCTCAGCTGGAGCAGAAGTAGTAGAAGCAGAACCGGAATCAGATTTCTTCTTAGCTTCTTTCTTAGCTGGCTTCGCTTCTTCTCTGAACATTGCTGTGTGAGAAAGAACGATTCTCTTATCATCTTTAGAGAATTCAGTTACTTTGAAATCCAAAGACTCACCAACCTCTACTTGAGATCCGTCTTCTTTTTCCAAGTTCTTCACTGTAGCGAATCCTTCAAGACCGTAAGGCAATTCAAGAACTGCACCTTTGTCATTCTTAGAAACTACAGTACACTTGTGCTCAGATCCGATAGGGAATACACCTTCGAAAGTATCCCATGGATTCTCTTCCAATTGCTTATGACCAAGAGCCAATCTTCTGTTGTCTACGTCAAGCTCAAGAACAGCTACTGCTAGCTCGTCTCCTACTTTCACAAACTCAGATGGATGCTTGATTTTCTTAGTCCAAGAAAGGTCAGATACGTGAACCAAACCGTCGATACCTTCTTCCAACTCAAGGAATAGACCGAAGTTAGTCAAGTTTCTTACCACACCTGTGTGCTTAGAACCTACAGCGTACTTAGTACCCATGTCGTTCTTAGTCCATGGATCTTCAGTCAATTGCTTGATACCAAGAGACATTTTTCTGTCGTCTTTGTCAAGAGTCAATACTACAGCTTCGATTTCGTCACCAACTTTCACAAAGTCAGCAGGATTTCTCAAATGCTGAGACCAGCTCATTTCAGACACGTGGATCAAACCTTCAACACCTGGAGCAAGCTCAAGGAACGCACCGTAGTCAGCTACGTTTACGATCTTACCTTTAACTCTAGATCCGATTTCAAGGCTAGACGCCAAAGAATCCCAAGGATGAGCAGTAAGCTGCTTCATACCCAAAGAAATTCTCTTCTTATCATCATCAAAGTCAAGAACCACAATCTGAACTTTCTGATCAAGTTGCAATACTTCTTCAGGATGATTGATACGTCCCCAAGAGATATCTGTAATGTGAAGAAGACCATCTACACCACCTAGATCGATGAATACACCGAAGTTGGTCATGTTCTTGATCACACCTTCCAATACTTGACCTTTCTCAAGGTTGTTCAAGATCTCAGCTTTTTGCTTCTCAAGATCTTTCTCGATCAACACTTTGTGAGATACTACTACGTTATCATTTGCGTGGTTGATTTTCACCACTTTTACTTCCATTTTCTTACCTACATAGATATCGAAATCTCTGATAGGCTTCACATCGATCTGAGAACCTGGCAAGAATGCTTCTACACCGTAGATATCTACGATCAAACCACCTTTAGTTCTTCTTTTCACCAAACCTTCGATCACGTTGTCATGCTCAAGCGCATCTTCGATGTCTTGCCATGCACGTACGATCTTAGCTTTCTTACGGGAAAGGATCAACTGTCCAAGTGCGTTTTCCTGCTCTTCGATGAATACCTCTACTGTATCACCTGGCTTGATGCCATCAAGGTCACGGAATTCAGAAAGAGGAACTAATCCATCAGATTTGAAACCGATGTTGATGATTACATCCTTATCATTTACACCTACTACAGTGCCTTTGATAACTTCTTTCTCAGTGATCTCGCCCAATGTATTCTCATACATTGCAGCCATTTGCTCACGCTCTGCTTTGGAATAACCTTCTCCAAAACCTTTGGTTTCGAAGTTGTCCCAGTTAAAATCTTCTTGTTTTGACATAATGTACTAACCCTGAATAGCAATAGTCCCCGGGTCAAAGAACTATCGTTTTTAGTTGTAAATCAATGCGTTAAGCAAAACCAACACACTCCATCCACTCGAACGGACTGCAAAGGTATGGAATTATTGATAAAGGAGGTGTTTCAAGTAAAAAAAAGCATAGAATTGAAGGTGAAGCCCAAAGAAGCTTTAGCTAGCAAGTTTTCTTATAACCATTTTTTTTTGAATTGATTCAATGGCTCAAAGGAATAGGATTACAATAGCCACTACCCGCTGCAAATACCTATTTCCGAAAAATCCCGCCTAGCGTTCGGACAATTTTAGAACAGGTTCGTCCAATTTAGTTTCGATTTCAGCTTTAATTTCAAGTACTTCAGAGAAGATCAAAAGCAGGAAAGTTGACAACCCCTACTTTTGGCCGCCTATTTTATAGAGGCACTTTTGACTCTTCAATATTATATGTATTGAAGCCACCAACATATTAAGACTATTTTTTTGATAAAGGGTGATTGCATTTTTCTATCAATGCTGTTTGGAATTGCAAAATTTTGAACGGCATTGATTTTTTTTTGAACCGACTTCGTCAGGCAGTGCCAAGACAGGGTAGCAGTTTTTGATTAAATAATTTCCTGTTTGCTACTACTAATTCGCATGAATTATATACTAGAGAGAAATCATTTCGATTTATAGTTGCTCTGATAAAATAACCAAGCAGTTAGGACATTTTTGAAAGGCATTCGTCCTAAACCAGTTCATGTTTTTCTTGTAAATGAATAGCTTAAATAAGCTACTGGAAGGTTTAAAGCTATTAGCATAGCAACAAAAGAAACTATGGAACAACCCCTCACACAAGAACTGATTCCTGTTAAGCAATCAGATCGAATACTTTCCTTGGACGTAATGCGCGGGATTGTACTTTTTGGAATACTCTTGATGAACATCAATGGGTTTGGTTTAGCGCTAGCCTACGAAGACCCAACGGTATCTGGAGGGTCTACCGGTCTGAATCTGTACACTTGGATGATGACCAACCTATTTTTTGAGGGGACTATGCGGGCCTTGTTCTCCCTGCTTTTTGGGGTTGGGATGTATATTTTCTTGGATCGATTACTTAAAAAAGGTGCAGGGATCAAAGCAGCTGATGTTTATTTCCGCCGACTGATGTGGCTTTTGCTTTTTGGACTAATACATGGATACCTTCTGCTTTGGGTTGGCGAGATCTTGTACCAATATGCCTTAATGGGATTCTTGGTGTATTCTTTTCGCTCGATGGTACCAAAATATCTGGTTGTCACAGCGGTGATACTTTTTAGTATTGGGACTCTTTGGAACTATATAGACTACCAAAAAGACAAAAAATGGATAGCCAAGGTGACCGAAGCCCAGGCTTTACTAGTAGCAGGTGAAGAACTTCCTAAGGAATTAAAGATGGCTAATGAATCTTGGGAAAGACGAGAAGCCAAAAGAAGTCCTGAAGCAATAGAGGAGCATAATACAGAAATGCGAAAGGGGTACTTTTCTGTAGTAGCTTTTCTCGCTCCCACCAATTACGACTTCGATGTCAACTGGCCTTATCGAGGTGATGTTTGGGATGTACTGAGCATGATGCTGATTGGGATAGCTCTTTTCAGATGGGGATTACTCACAGCTGAAAAATCAGTAGGGTTCTATTTCACTTTGGCGTCCATAGGCTATGCAATTGGTCTTGCCATTAACTACTATGAGATGCAACTGGTCATAGATGACAACTTCTCCTTGCTTTCATTTAGTAAATCGAATATCACTTATTACTGGGGAAGAGCTTTTGTAGCGATGGGCCATGTGGGACTAATTATGCTTTTTTGCAAAGCTCCTATTCTCATCTGGCTGAAAAATGGCCTATCCGCTGTTGGCAAAATGGCGCTGACAAATTACATGATGCATTCAGTGATCTGCATGATTGTCTTTACAGGTGTAGGTTTTGGGATGTTCGGAAAGCTAGAGCGCTACGAGTTGCTTTATGTGGTTTTTTCTATTTGGGTTTTTCAATTCATTCTAAGTCCAATTTGGCTCAGGTACTTTCACTATGGACCTATGGAGTGGATTTGGAGAAATCTGAGTTACATGAAAGTTCATCCATTGAGAAAAGGACCACCTCTGACACTTTAATGTTTAAAACAGTAAGAAAATATACAATCCAGTTTTCATGAAAAAAGTACTAGTCACAGGATCAAACAGAGGTATAGGTTTAGAAATCGCACTTGCATTTGGCAGAGCTGGATATCAGGTCTTTGCGACTATGCGTACTCCCTCCAAAGCGACTACACTCTCTGAAACAATCAAAGCAGAGGAACTACCTATCAGCATGCACAAGATGAATGTCAATTCAGACATATCCGTGAAGGCGATCATGGATGAAATACTCTTGGAAGATGGCCCAATCGACATCTTAGTCAACAATGCGGGAATAGGTTTGAATGGATCAATAGAAGAAATGCCTTTATCCGAATTCAAAGGGGTTTTTGAGACCAATGTATTTGGAGCTGTACGATGTATTAAAGCAGTTATCCCGGCGATGAGAGAGCAAAAAAGTGGATGTATTATAAATATCACTTCTGTGTCTGGACGACTAACTACTTCTCCATTGGGATGCTACTCTGCTAGCAAATTTGCGCTGGAAGCAATCAGCGAAGCACTAGCCCAGGAGGTAAAACCATTCAATATTCGAGTAGGAATAGTAGAACCTGGAATCATTGATACCGATATGGCTCACGAGATTCGAGGAGCTTCCTCTTCCATTTACCCTACCTCTAAACGTATGGCAGATCTTTTCCATGCCTCTCTGAAGAACCCAACATCAGCTGCGCTAGTCGCTGAAAAAATTCTAGAATTCGCAGAAAGTGACTCTTGGTACCTGAGACATCCTGTTGGCCCAGATGCCCTTCCATATATCCAATGGAGGCAATCTATGACTGATGAGGAATGGATAAATAGCCATAGCCTCCCAGAAGAAGAGTGGTACAATTCCATAGAGCGCGATTTTGGAATGGATGCTAGGAGATAGGAAGTTGGAAGACAGGAGAAAAGACCATCTCCTAAAATAGTTTAACGGTTAATATCAATTCTAAAAATTTACAATACGATGAAAGTATCAGCATTTGCGGCCGCTGGCCCACAGGAAAAACTTGAAGCTTTCTCCTACGATATGGGAGAACTAGGATCGGAACAGGTCGATGTAAAAGTAATCAATTGTGGAATCTGCCACTCTGACCTAAGCATGATTAATAATGATTGGGGGATGACGGCTTATCCAATCGTACCTGGTCATGAAATTATAGGTGAAGTCATCGCCACAGGAGATGCTGTAAAAAACATCAAAGTCGGTGACAAAGTAGGTATTGGCTGGTTTTCAGGATCTTGCATGGCATGCCACGAATGCATGGATGGTTCACATCATCTATGTGCATCTGCTGAATTCACCATTGGAGGAAGACATGGGGGCTTCGCTGATTATGTTAGAAGTCATTGGTCTTGGGCGATTCCACTTCCTGAAGGAATTGATTTGGCAAAAGCCGGACCTTTACTTTGCGGAGGAATCACAGTATTTAACCCCATCATTTTAGCGGGAGTAAAAGCAACAGACAAAGTCGGGGTAATTGGTATCGGTGGTTTAGGTCACATGGCTTTGAAATTCCTCAATAAATGGGGATGTGAAGTGATTGCTTTTAGCTCCTCCCCCGGTAAGAAAGAGGCAATCTTAGCAATGGGAGCAACTAAGGTGGTTGACTCAACTAATCCTGATGAATTAGCTACCATCGCTGGATCATTAAATTTCATTCTCAATACCACTAATGTAAGCTTAGATTGGAATTCATACCTGACTGCTTTAGCTCCTAAAGGGAAATTCCATAATGTAGGTGCTGTTTTAGAGCCAATGGCAATTCCTGCATTTTCATTAATCACAGGAGAAAAATCTGTAGCCGGAAGTCCTCTGGGAAGCCCTACTCTTACTCGAACCATGCTTGAATTCTGTGTAAGACATGATATTTATCCAATAACGGAAGAGTTCCCTATGTCAAAAGTAAACGAGGCTTTGGAGCATTTGAAATCGGGAAAAGCTAGGTACCGCATCGTATTAAAAAATTAATTTTTAGATAAAGGCGTTCGATCTCATAAACTTCCATTTTACAACAAATAGGCTCGGTAGTTCCCTACGATTGATCGCCCCTACTAATCAGGTAAATTTAACTAACCATGAAATCAGAAAAACCAGAGTATTTCTGCCTCAGACCTGAGGTGGAAAAAGCATATGGCTACAGCCATGCTGTCAAGATTGGACATAGTATCAAAGTTTCCGGTGCAGTCAGCATGGATGAGGAAGGTACGCCAACAGCAGTTGGTGATCTTCTTCAGCAAATGAAAAACTGCTACAGTGATCTGGAAAAAGTATTAGCTCATTATGACTGCACCTTTGAAGATGTGGTTGCAGAGAATGTATTTACCACAGACATGCCTGCATTTTTGGAGCATGCAGCTTATAGGAATAGCATTTATACAGAGCACTTCCCTACAGGTACATGGCTGGAGGTTAAAGGACTGGCGTTACCCGAATTTCTGATCGAGATTGAATTGGAAGTACATAAATGATGCCTTTCAGAAATCATAAATAATTAAATAAACCCACTAAAAGAATAGAAATATGGCAACTACAAACATGTCTATCATAGATGGACTTTACCAAGCATTTGCAGTCGGAGACATCCCGACTGTCAAGTTGGGAAGTATGGATTCAAACATTGCTTGGAACGAAGCAGAAGGCAATGCCTATGCTGATGGCAATCCCTACATAGGACCTGACGCGGTACTGAACGGCGTTTTTGGCAGGATAATGCAGGAGCATGAATATTTTAATCTGAAAGATATCGAGCTGCACGAGATGCTCAACGATAAAGTGTTGGCCACTTTGCGCTATGACGCCAAATACAAAGAAGGGAAGACTTACAATGCCCAAGTAGCACATTTATGGACACTAAAAGATGGAAAAATCGTGGCTTTCCAACAGTATGTGGACACCAAAAAATTACACGAGGCAAATACGAAGTAAATAATCTCTATTCCCCAATGAGCACGGAATAGGAATTCCAATTCTGAGCTCATTGGGATCCTTTCACAGTTGTAGGCTTTAAACGTAAACACCCCAGAACAACCTGTTTATCAATAAACTACTATGAAAATTTAGTGATTCAAGAATCTCTACACCTTATTCATGAGCTTATACAGCTCGTCCTTGTACTGTTTTCCAATGGGAATGAGTTTATCCTTAAACTCTACATGAGAATCGGCTACGGCCTCCAATTTGGAGAAATTGACCATGAAGGATCTGTGGATTCTTACAAAGCGCTTTTGATCTATTTTTTCGCAAAGCTTATTTAAAGGACTGACGATGGTATAGGATTGCTGCGTGGTAATTATTTTACAATAATTCCTTTCGGCCTCCACCCACAGAATTTCGTCCAGCATTACCTTTACCAATTTATTTTGGCTCCTGATAAAAATCCTGTCTTCCTGAGCTTCTACAGAAGTATCCATGGAAGAAATATCTGCTGGTTTTTTTTTAATTCTTTCCTCTACTAATGCAATTGTCCTTTCTAGATTTTGCTTGGAAAATGGTTTGGAAATAAAGGCAAAGGGATGGGTCTCTTTTGCTTTTTGAAAGGTAGCATCATCTTCATTTGCCGTTAGAAAAATCAAGGGAATATCCAAAAATTTATGGATTGCGTGGGCGACGTCTATCCCTGTAGCTTTTCCTTTCAATTGAATATCCATCAAAATAATGTCCGGCTTAGTCTCCAGGGCGTGATGGATGGCTTCTTCTCCCTTTGTTTCTATCCCAGTGACTTCATAACCTAGATTGGTTAACTGCAAACTGATATTCGCAGCTATAATCATATCATCTTCTACAATCAAAATTCGAGTTGCACTCATGCGGCATTGTTTAGTAAAAATTCAAAAGAAAACTCCGTTCCTGAATCATTAATCAAGGTCATCCTTCCATCTAACTGGCGAGTAAGCAAACTGATCAGCTCTCTTCCAAAACCTGTACCCTGTGCAGTAGGATTATCCTGTATCCCAATTCCATTATCAGAAACCATCAAGATAAGGTTTCCCTCCCTTTCAAATAGACTTACTGAAATCTTACCAGACTCTTGGTTGGGGAAAGCATACTTCAGGGAATTGGAGATCAATTCATTCACTATCAAACCAATTGGGATAGCCACATCCACATCGAGTTCTAAGACTGGCATTTCTGCTGAAAAATCAATTCTATTCTCTGCATCAAAAGTATCCAAAATGAATCTCCCCAAGGCTTCAAAAAATGCTTTCATCTCCACCTGTTTTAGGTTACCCTCTTTATAAAGACTTAAATGAATCATACCCATACTTTGCACTCGGGTATAAGTTTCCTCCATCACTTGCTTAAACTTCGGATCATCAATTTTGGCGATCTGGAGGGTAAGTAGGCTTGAAATAGTTTCCAGATTGTTTTTGACCCGGTGATGAATTTCTTTGAGCAAAAACTCTTTCTCCTTGTTCTTCTTCTCCAATAGTACGCTGTATTTCTTTTTCCGAAGGAACACTCGATAAAGCAGAAATAAGATCACTACCAATACGCCTGCGAGGGTAAGGTAAAATACCTGCAAAATGCGTTGTCTACTCAATGCTGCTTCTTGTAGCATTATGGTATTTTCCTTTTGAGCAACGTCCATCTGGGTCTGGAGTAGTGATATTTTTTCCTCCGCCTCTACAGTGAAAACATCATTTCGAAGTTCATCTGATTTCCTCGAAGCAATCAGCGCTTTTTGAAATGATTCAGCACCTTCATAGGCTTTACTTAATTCCTCGTAGACCAAACTCAAGTAAAATTTATCCCCAAAGTTTTCAGTGGCTTCAATGATACTGGTCTCTAAATAGTCCGCTGCTTGAATAAAATATCCGGACGCATTACTTACTTTTCCTAGCGCCATATAGGAACGCATAATCATAAATTCGTTTTGCAGTAGCTCAGCATAGCGAAGAGCCTCCTTGCCAGAATCCAGTGCTTCTTTATAGGCTCCCTTTTGAGAATGGAGATTGGCCAAAGCAATAAATGTGTCGCTGAGATTATTATAAAAACCGTAACGTTCTCCTAAATCAATTGATTGCTGAAAATAGGTAACTGCTTCTTCCGGTCTATTTAAATCAACCATGTATTGCCCTAATAAATGTAGGGTGAAATCATAATCAAGATCATCAAGACCTCTTTTTTCAAATATTTCAAGGGATTTTAAACCGTAATTCAGCGCAGCATCAAACTTCCCTTGCTTCCAAAAAAGATTACTCATATCGGAATATGCCATAGCAATCGCTTTGCTATCTTCATACTTTTCTCCTAGCTCAAGAGTTTTGGATGCATAGGTAAACGCCTCACCCAGCAATCCCTTTCTCTCATAGACATATCCTAAATTGGTATACAGTAACCAGCCTTCACTTTCTGGGATTTTGGTAATAGCGTCTATTAACGCCTTTTCAGCCAAATCCAATTCCTCCATTCTCAGCAAAACAGCGCCTTGGGATACCAATAATTTTCCTTCCCAAAACGATTCATTTTTGTCTCTGGCTTCCTGTAAACCCATTTCAATATACTCCAGAGCAATTTTCAGGTTTCGTGTATGATAATAATAGCCAAGATCATTTATCACCTGCAATCTTAAAGGGGAATCTTTTGGCATTTCAAACACCGCAGCCTCCATTTTATTCAAATAATCTTCTTGAAAATCATCCGATATTACAAAAACCTCATTGTAAAGGAATAATCCATTTTTCACTTCGATTTGAGCAAATCCCGCGAATGAAATCAATAAAAAAGCTACTGAAAAAAAATTCTTCATCTTTAAATGTAAGAAATTGATTCATTTGAAAATCAGTTTTTTGTATATAAAATAAGCTTTGGCAAATATTTAATGCAGTTGGGGAACAAACGAGCTACGTTCATACTAGATCGTTTTTCATTTGACTTAAAAAAATCCAACTTCTCTTCCAGTAAACCTATTTATTGACTCACGAACTCTAAAAATCAAGTCACATGAAAAATTTAATTATTGCTATGCTGTTTCTTTTGACGATGGCATGCACTACTCAAACAAGGTATACTCAGCAATCTGCTGAGATCGAAACCGTCAAATCTGCAATTACTAATTATGTCAATGGTGATTGGGACAATTATGCAAGTAATTATGCAGAAAATGCCGCGATCTTTTTTAACGCAACAGAAGAAAATCCAGCAACTGTCGCGGAAACAATTGCTAGCCAAAAACTCTCTGTAGAGCCATTTTCCACTTACACTTTCGATCGGGAAAATGATGAATATGAAATGGTGGTAACTGACGAAGGTGAAACTTGGGTGAATTTCTGGGGCACATGGAAAGGAACTCTTGCCGCAACTGGAGAAGATTTTGTAATTCCAGTACACCTTACCTACCAATTTGTAGATGGAAAAATTGTAAAAGCGCACGGATACTGGAATAATACTGCAGTTCAAATGACTTTGATGGAACTGCAAAAAGAAGCAGAGGAAATGGCGGCTATGGAGACCCCTGAATAAAACTACTTAACGCATTTTTTTAATTTTCAGGAGGTGGCTCATTGAATAAGCAGAGCTATCCTCTTGGAATCAATCCTTTACTTTTCAAAAACCAATAAAAAAAGCCTGTGTCACCACTGGCTTTTGAGCTTCTTTATAATAAATCAAATCCTTTTCGCATCGCGAAACTTTCCCTGATCCAGCTTGCGAGTCTTGCACTTTGAGCAAAATCCAAGGTCTGCTGTCCATCTGAGTAGGCTTTCTCAGGAACTTCATGAGATTCATAGATTATTCCGTCAGCTCCGGACATCACTCCCGCCAATGCCATCTGAGGCACATAGGCACGAATCCCTATTCCGTGCGAAGGATCTACAATAACTGGTAAGTGTGATTTAGCTTTCAAAATCGGAATAGCATTTAGGTCCAATGTATTTCTGGAAGCTCTTTCATAGGTTCTGATCCCTCTTTCACATAAAATCAGTTTCTCATTTCCTCCTGAAAACACATACTCAGCAGACTGCAAAAGCTCTTCGATCGTACCTGAGATACCACGCTTGATCATCACTGCCTTATCTACTTTCCCGAGTTCATCGAGAAGGTTGAAATTCTGGGAATTTCTAGCTCCCACCTGATACACATCCACGTAAGGATACATTTCTTCGATCTGGGAAGTTTGCATCACTTCGGTGACAATCTTTATCCCTGCTTCACTGGCAATTTGATGCCAAAGTTTTAGTCCTTCCAAACCCAAGCCACGAAATGCATAAGGGCTACTTCTAGGTTTGAAGACCCCGCCACGCATCATCTTTATGTCATTTTCCACGCAGTGGGCCACTACGGCACGGATTTGCTCTTCCGTTTCGATGGAGCAAGGCCCGGTGATCACCGCCATTTCCCCTTCTTTGATGAATACACCATCACCCAAATCAACAGAAGTTGGCTTAGCTTTCCACTTTTTGGACACCAACTTATACTCGTCAGAGACGATATGAATGTCGATGATTCCGTCCATCTGGCCGATTTTACGGATATCAAATTCCTTTTTACCAATACCGATTAGGTAGTCTCCTAATTGTGTTTTGACTTCTGTGGTCTTATAGCCGATTCCATTGACCACATTGATCAATTTATCTTTTTGGCTATCGGAAATATCGGGTTGAAGTTGAATAATCATTATTAAGTACGATTTATGAAATACGATTTACGAGGATGTCTTCAATTGAAATTTGTTGGCGAAGTTATTTATATGGGTATTTATGTTTCAATCCTCCCAGAATTTATCATCAAATAGAAAGTTTTGAATCATCCACTTATCATCTGCTTTGTAAAATAAAAAGGTGAACCTTAGTGGTTGTCTATCATATTTAGCAAAATAGACAAGTTTTATTAGGCTCTCCCCTCTTTCCATTTGTGATATTTTTTCATACCCTCGATAATCACCAATAATTCCTAAGGCACTTTGCAGCTGAACTTTCACCTGATCTAATGCTCCTGGATTTTGAGTTAGCCATGGGTTATCCTCAAACAATGCAAGCAAGGCTTCATTAGGAGATTTTTCGTAGGCATTAAAAAATTCCACAACTATTTTCTCAGGATCCGTCTGAGAAAAAGCTTGTTGGGAGAATGACAAAAGCGTAAAAACAAAGAAAATAATCAGAATATAGAATTTCATAAGGCGATGAGAATTTAAATTTCTGTAACGATACATTATCAATTCACCACTGATTGAATGTAATTCTGGATATCTTCACTCAGATTTTTCGAATCTTTTATTGTCTTGATGAAAGCCGAACCTATAATGGCTCCATTACTATAATTGGAAGCGGTGGTAAATGTTTCCGAATCTGAAATCCCAAATCCAATTAATCTAGGATTCTTAAGATTCATAGCTTTTACCCGCTCGAAATATGCAATCTGCTCCTCGGTGATTCCTGCCTTCGCACCTGTGATGCTATGTGAAGAAACCATGTAGATAAAGCCAGAGGTATTTTCGTCTATCTCTCTAATTCGCTTTTCGCTGGTTTGAGGTGAAATAAGAAAGGTATTGACCAAGCCATACTGCTCAAACAACTGCTTATAATCATCCAAATATTGCTGCATAGGTAGGTCAGGCAAAATCAAACCATCCACTCCGACTTCTTTGCACTTTTGGCAGAAAGCCTCCATTCCGTACTGCATAATTGGATTGAGATAGCCCATCATCACTACTGGAATATGGATTTTGGCACGAAAACCTCTCAGTTGCTCAAAGATCTTTTTCAATGAAATCCCGTTTTCCAGCGCAATCATATTGCTATCCTGAATAGTTGGTCCATCCGCCACTGGGTCTGAATACGGCACGCCAATCTCAATAATATCAGCTCCTCCAGCCTGGGCAGCCTCCATGATCGGCATCGTATCTTCCAATGCCGGAAAACCCGCCGTAAAGTAGATGGAGAGGACGCGCTCCTTTTTGGTTTCAAAGAGTTTATGTATTCGGTTCATTTGCATTTACGATTTAGGATATTGGATTTACGAGCGCCTCTTTAAAATTGAGACTTTTTCCCATTCCAGCATCAACTATTTTAGTTCAACCCTTTCAGGGTTTGTATTCAATTATAAAATTTCTTTCTAATGGGTTGCCCCAATGGCTAATCATGGTTAACCCCTTTTAAGGTTAATAGTGAAAGGTTCGTCTCAGGTTTCGGTCACTTCATTATTCAGCCTTCAACATTCTTCATTCACTATTATTTTGTTTAGGAAAAGCATGAATTATACGATGACGATTGAAGTTCAAAATGTCCTCGTAAATCCGATATCAAAAATCCCAAATCAATACTGCCCCCATTTAATATAAGTATCCAAATCCTTATCGCCTCTTCCTGACAAGTTGATCACAATCACATCATCTTTGGAATATTCAATCAAGTTTATTGCATGTATCGCATGAGCAGATTCGATTGCTGGGATTATCCCTTCCAATCTACTTAACTCAATTCCTGCAGCCATTGCATCTTTATCCTCCACTGCTACGAATTCACCTCTTCCTACATCAAATAAATGAGCATGAACAGGACCAATTTCAGGATAATCCAATCCAGCAGAAATAGAATGCGGCTCTACAACTTGCCCGTCCTCCGTCTGCATCAAAATCGTCTTTGATCCATGCAAAACACCTGGAGTTCCAAGAACAGTAGTTGCGGCTGATTTCCCGGACAAAACGCCCAGACCAGCAGCTTCCGCTGCAACTAAGCGAACTTGCGGGGTATTATAATAGTGGTAAAAAGCACCAGCAGCATTTGATCCTCCTCCCACACAGGCAATCACGATATCCGGATTTTCTGTTCCTTCTTTCTCTTTGAGCTGCCATTTGATTTCCTCCGAAATCACGGATTGAAATCTGGCCACCATCTCTGGATATGGGTGCGGCCCTACTACCGATCCAATGATGTAATGCGTGTCTACAGGATTATTAATCCAAGCTCGCATGGCTTCGTTAGTCGCATCTTTAAGTGTTTTCGAACCCGAAGTCGCAGGCACTACTGTAGCTCCCAAAATCTTCATCCGCTCCACGTTTGGATGCTGACGTGCGATATCTATTTCGCCCATGTATATGGTACACTCCATCCCCATCAGCGCACAAACCGTCGCTGTTGCCACGCCATGCTGACCCGCTCCGGTTTCTGCGATGATTCGCTTTTTCCCAAGCTTCTTTGCCAAGATGATCTGACCTATGGTATTGTTGACTTTATGCGCTCCAGTATGACAAAGGTCTTCCCGCTTTAGATATACTTTTGCCCCATACTTTTCTGAAAGTCTAGAAGCAAAATACAAAGGTGTGGGCCTGCCAACATAATCTTTCAGCAATCCTCTGAATTCATCCTGAAACTCCTGCGAAGCCATGATTGACTCGTAGTTTTCTTTCAGTTCTTCCACGTTTGGGTGCAACATTTCGGGGATATAAGCTCCACCAAATTTGCCGTAAAAACCCTTTTCATCTACTTTGATCATAATTCTATAGTTGATGGCTGATAGACCATGGACCATGGACTACCAACTATGGTCTAATTTTATTTTTAAAACTCTTCAGTTTCTCTATATTCTTTAATCCTGGAGCATCCTCAAATTTGGAATTCAAATCAACCCCTACCATCTGAGGCATTTTCTCTGCAAGGGAAAGAATTTCAGAAGCGCTCCCTTCATCCAGTCCTCCGCTAAGCAGGAATCCCTTTTCAAAGGGATAGCTTTCCAGTATTTGCCAATTGAATCTTTTCCCCGAACCCCCATGTTTTGGTGTGGCTGTATCAAAGAGGAAGTTTTCAACTAAACCCACATAATTTCTTAATGTTTCCCAGTCAATCGAATCTCCAACTGAAACGACTTTCCAAAGTTTTTTACCGGTTATCAACTTCAGTTCACGGACATATTCTGGACTTTCGTTTCCGTGCAATTGGATTACAGATAGGTTAAACTCATCAACTTTGGATAAAACAAACTCAATAGTCTCATTAACAAAGACCCCAACTTTCGGAATACCAGTCTCTGGGAATGACTCTGCAAAATCAGCTGAAACATATCTCGAAGATTGGGAATAGAATATCAACCCAATCCAATCAGGTTTAACTTCTTGAATTAGACGTTGGACATTTTCAGGATCCCGCATCCCACAGACCTTGATTTTCATAGGATTATAATTTGATTTTTATAGGCCATATGGAATCTCGCATGTGTGATAATTACCGCGGTTTGAGATTCTTTGAGTCATGCTCGATTTCATCAGATATTTACAGTTGATTCTTTAGCCGAAAGCTTCTTGTATTCTTTGATGAAATTGTAAGCTGCCTGTTCAGGTCTGCTCGATTTCATAAAGTTTTCTCCTATAAGAAATCCATCAAAACCAGCTTTTTTTAACGTGATCAGTGTAGCAGGATCAGAAATTCCACTTTCAGAAATCTTCACGAAATCACCAGTGGTATTTTGTCAACCAAATCCAAAGAGGTTTGTAATGACACATCAAATGTTTTCAGATTCCTATTGTTCACGCCAACCAAGTCTAATTCATCACAAAGGCTTCTTTCCAGTTCTTCCCCATCATGCACTTCCATTAGGATTTCAAGTCCCAAACTTTTTGCGAAAGCTGCTAATTCCTTCAATCTAGCGGGCTCCAAAGCCGCTGCGATTAGCAAAATACAATCCGCGCCTATAGACTTTGCTTCTAGAATCTGATATTCATCCACCACAAAGTCCTTTCGAAGAATCGGGCAGAAATTGAATTTACGGGCTTCCTTCAGATCGGCATTACTGCCACCAAAGAAGTCAGTATCCGTCAAAATCGATAAAGCCGAGGCCCCTGCCTGCATGTATCCTATACTTACTGCTTCTACCGAAGCAGAGCCATTGATCAAACCTTTGGAAGGGGATTTTCTTTTGAATTCAGAAATGATTCCAGACTTCTCAGGATCACACACATACTTTTTCATGGATACCACTTGACCGTCAAAAAAGACACTTTTTTCAAGCATCTTTGCAGGCACCAAACTTTTCTTTTCTGCTACTTCTACGTGTTTTTGAGCAATAATTTTATCTAAAATATTCATACAATTTTAAGCTAATGAAACTGAAGTTTTGGGATTAACGAGGCCTTCAAAAACGGCTAAAGCCTTGCCAGAAAGCAGCACATCTTCGGCTTTTGCCACAGCATCTGGGAAGGACAATCCTTCTTCGGCAGTGACCAATGCCGCAGCTGAGTTCGCCAATACCACAGCATTTTGACTCTTTGTTCCTTTACCTTTAAGTATTGCTTCAAAAATTCTGGCAGATTCCTGAATAGTACCTCCTCCTTTGATTGATTCAGCATTAAGTTGTGAAAGCCCTAGATTTTCAGGCTTCAATACCTTTTCGCCTTCGTTTGAAATCATTTTGAAATCCCCAGTCAAGGAAATCTCATCGTAACCATCCAAAGCATGTAGGATGGAGAATCTACCGTTCATTTCCTGATACAAATACCCATAAAGCCTGGCTAACTCCAGACTAAACACACCCACCAATTGTTTATTCGGAAAACTCGGGTTCACCATTGGGCCAAGCATATTGAAGAAGGTCTTTACGCCAAGATCTTTTCTGATTGGTCCTACATGCTTCATTGCAGGGTGAAATAGTGGTGCATGCAAAAAGCAAATCCCTACCTCATCCAAACTTTGTCGGATTTTATCGATGTCGTTGGTAAATTCATACCCAAAATACGCTAGTAGATTAGATGACCCGCAAATGGAAGAAACCCCAGTATTACCGTGTTTGGCCACATTCTGACCAGCTCCAGCGACTATGAAAGAAGATAAAGTAGAAATATTAAATGTATCCTTTCCATCACCTCCTGTACCACAAAGATCCATTGCGTCATATTCAGCGATTTCGACAGGAATGCAACGCTCTAGCATAGCTTGTCTAAATCCCGAAAGTTCCTCTACAGTGATACTTCTCATCATATATACGGTCATAAAGGCCGCGATTTGGCTTTGATTATAAGTACCAGCAGTAATGTTTTTCAATACCTCACGTGCATCTTCCCGCGTCAATGTGCGATGTTCGATGAGATGATTTAATATTTCTTTCATAATATTTAGGGAGTAGGTGGGTGGTTTGATTCTTAATTCTCCAACCAGTTTTTGAGAATCTGCACTCCGTTTTCAGTAAGAATACTCTCTGGATGAAATTGTACGCCCCGGACATCATACTTCTTGTGCCTCAAAGCCATGATTTGATTGTCGGGTGTACGGGCAATCACTTCCAAGTCTGATGAAAGGGTGATTTCATTAACGACCCAGGAGTGATACCTACCAATACTAAATGTATCGGGAACGCCCTTGAAAAGCAAGTCATCTTCCACTTTTACAATAGAAGCCACCCCATGAAGAACTTCTGATAAGTTAATTAAATCTCCACCAAAGGCTTCACCGATTGCTTGATGCCCAAGACAAACTCCCAATATTGATTTAGTGGAAGCATATTTCTTCAAAAGCTCAGGCATTATTCCAGCATCTTCAGGTACTTCCAGGTCCAGGAGAGAGAATTATTTTATCGTATTGAGAGACATCCTCCAAGCTGATTTTATCATTTCGGAACACATCCATATCTGCCCCATAACCAAGCTGGCGGACGATATATACCAAGTTGTAGGTGAAGGAATCGTAGTTATCTAGGACGAGTATTTTCATTTTAATTAATTGAAAGATTGGAAGATTGAAAAATTGGAAGATTCACCAGAGTCATCAACTTTTCTTTTTTTTATCTTCAAATTCATTTAGGTATTTGATTAAACCTTTTAATTCACTGGATAGCTCAACTAAGTCTAAGTAGTATTCTTGGTAAGCTCCTTTATCTATTTTACCAACTGATAGAAGCAAGAAAAGCTGGCTTCGAAGCTCACCAGCAGATCCCTTGGATATTTCTAAGTATCGGATAAACTGACGATTCCTGTTATATTCAAAGCCCTCTGCTATATTATTTGAAATCGAAATTGCAGATCCTATTAATTGATCTTTGGCACGATAGTCTTTAGCTAATTTTTCAGATTCCACTAGTTGATATATTCCCACACCTATTCTGATAGCGTGCTGCCAAACTGGCAAATCTTCAAATCGCTCGTATTTTGCCATAATTTTTCAATTTTAAAATCTTGCAATTTTCCAATTAAATTCCTTCCGCCGCCCTAAGAGCCACCCTAAGCGCTTCCAGTTTATTTGCCACTTCTTGCAATTCAGATGGGATAGTTGATTTGGCGACTACACCCGCACCTGCTTGGAATCTGAGTTGATTGTTTTCAGAAACAAATGATCTGATCAAAATCGCGTGATTGAAGTCACCATTGAACCCTAAGTAGCCAATCGCTCCACCATAGAACGTTCTAGAAACATTCTCCAACTCGTCTATCAGCTCCATCGCTCTGTATTTAGGAGCTCCGGAAAGTGTACCTGCAGGAAAGGTATCAGCTACCAACTGAAGTGGATTTGTTCCTTCTGGTAATTCTCCCGTCACTTTAGATACTAAGTGAATCACATGGGAATAATATTGAATCTCTTTAAAGACATCCACGGTAACTTTCTCAGAGGATCTACTGAGGTCATTTCTCGCCAAATCCACAAGCATCACATGTTCTGAATTCTCTTTTGGATCATCATAAAGTTTGCGGGCCAAAACTGCATCTTCCTGATCATTACCCGTTCTGCGGAAAGTGCCTGCAATTGGATATATGGTTGCTTTTTTGTCTTTCACAACGATTTGTGCCTCAGGCGAGCTACCGAAAACCTTAAAGGAACCGTAATCAAAATAAAATAAATAAGGTGAAGGATTGACAGATCTAAGGGCACGATATACATTGAATTCGTCACCTTTGAAGGCAGTGGAAAACCTTCTGGAAAGTACAATCTGGAACACATCACCTTTGAAGCAATGCTCCCGTCCTTGATTCAGAATTTTGAGAAACTCCTCATCAGTGTAGTTTGAGCTTTCTTCTCCTACTCTCTTAAACGAGTAGCTTGGAATATTTTTATTTGAAAGCAACCTTTCGATCTCATCCGTTAATTCCGGATTCTCCGCACCTGCCACTCTATGCTCTAATAAGTGAAGCTCATTTTTATAATGATCTACCACGATGATATTCTGATAAACTGAATATTGCATCATCGGCACCTCAGATGCCTTTGTATTCTGCAGATTGATATCTTCGAAATAGGCTACTGAATCGTATTGGATGTATCCAAAAAGTCCATTCGAGCTAAATTTAAAATTATCCTGACCCGTATCAAACTTGTTCCCAAAAGCTCTAAGGCTCTCCATCAGTTTCTGATCCGAACTCACTTTATAGGATACAGAATTCCCCAATGGTAAGGTTTCTTTCACTTCTCCAGCATTGAAACTGAAAGTTGCCAAAGGGTTAAAACAGATATAAGAATAACTATTTTCCTGACCATGATAATCTGAACTCTCGAGCAGAATAGGATTTGCAAAACGATCCCGAATCTGCAGATAAATACTCACAGGGGTGATTGTGTCCGCTAGGCGCTTTCTGTAAGTAGTTAAAATAGGTAGTTTAATATGAGTCATTTCGTGGTTATTTTTTCATATGATTATAATTTGGCTTTTAATGCCATATGGAATCTCGCAGCGATTATAATCATGTTAGTGTGTGACTTTTTAGTGTAGCTCGATTTCATGAAAAAAGGCTTACCGGAAATCCAGTAAGCCTTTTATATAATGTCGTAACGCAAAATTAAATGCAGGGGCTTTCTAAACTTCCTTTTGGAAAGAGTAAGAATGCCACCACCAATATTTGTTTGCGATTGTTTTCATAAGAATGGGAGCAAATTTAGAAAGGGATTGTTAAGGACAAAGCATCTGCACATCTTTTTTATCAAAAATTTACAGATACTAATTCAAAAACTTAAGCAAATGGGATTCATAGTGGCTAGAATCTGAAACTAAAACAATCTTAAAACGTTGACGATTAGGGAATAACCGCTACTGAAATGAAAAACACCCTATCCATCCTAATTCTTATTTTTGTGATCCAGGGAATTGCAAAGGCACAAAACGCAGCAGAATGGACTGCTCCCATGCATCAAGTAAATTTTAAAGCTGATTCAGGAGAAGAAGCTAAAATGGAAATTGATAGGGGATATCGTTACGCTGACCTTGATTTTGAAGGAAGAACATTCCATTTGTTTTTCAACCACGACGATAATCAAATAAAGAAAGCGCGAATTGTAGAACCTAAAACCAATCTACAAATTGCCAGAGGAAAGGGAAGTTACTTCTGGGGTAGTGCCCGATTTGAATTTGTAGATGGTGAAGTCTACAAAGTAAAAAGGAAGCGACATACAAACGGATATGAGATAATAGGCCCAAACGGCATACTTTTCAAGGTAGAAAACCACGCAATCAGCCCAGTAAAGCCTTTAAATGAAAAAGATTTTTTGGCTCAGGCATTTTATGTTTTTGAAAGGATAAAAATAACCCAAAGCAATCCCTCAGATGTGATGATTTATTACTCAAGTTATTACCCAATTGGACCGAATGAGTAATTTCGCGAAACAAACGCTCTAACATTATGGCAAAAGCATTTCCACAGTATTTCAAGCGAGTTTTTGACGATTACCAAGTTTTGGTACAAGTTGAACCTGAGACGTTCACAGGGATTGAACTAATAGTGCATCCAGATGGAAAAATAGAAAAGACAGAAATGACCTTTGATGAGGAGATTTTTGAAGACCTAGCAGAGGACAAATTTATCCACTGCAATGTGTTGGAATTCCAGATGCACTTCGCTAAGACGAAGTAATTTCAAATCTCAAATCTATAATTTGAAATTAATCCCCTCACAGTCAGCGCTAAAAGCGATCGATTCGGTAATCCTAAGTAAGATTATTGTAAAGATTAATATTCTCCTTACTTTTGCACCGGCGGCACGACCAGCTCCTGCTGAATCCCCCAGGTCCGGAAGGAAGCAAGGGTAGGTGGTTGAGCGGTGCGATGCCGCTTCTTTTTTTGCCCTATTTTTTTCTCGGGGTCTCCAATCAGGTTCCAAATCTTGATTAATCTTCTAACTTTGTTTCTTACAATCAAATCCATTTGGAATCATCCTTCTACATGGCTTATACCCTGTTTTTTATTTAAGACAAGAATAACAAAGCTTAAGAAAAGAGGTTTCAATACCTATTAAACAATTTAAACATGAAATTCTTTATTGACACAGCCAATCTTAGTGACATTCGCGAAGCTTATGACCTAGGTGTTTTAGATGGCGTAACTACCAACCCTTCCTTGATGGCCAAAGAAGGCATCAGCGGAGATGAAAAAGTAAGAGCTCACTACAAAGCGATCTGTGATATCGTAGATGATAAAGTTAGTGCTGAAGTAATCTCCACAGATTTCGAAGGTATGGTAAAAGAAGGAAAAGAGCTTGCTAAGATCGATGATAAAATCGTCGTGAAAATCCCAATGATCAAGGATGGCTTAAAAGCACTTAAATATTTCCAAAGTGAAGGTATCCGTACCAACTGTACCTTGATATTCTCTGCAGGCCAAGCACTACTTGCCGCTAAAGCTGGAGCATCTTATGTATCTCCTTTTATCGGAAGATTGGATGACATTTCTTTTGATGGAATGGAATTAATCGCCCAGATCGTACATATCTATGGTAACTACGGCTTCGAAACTGAAGTTCTAGCCGCATCCGTTAGACACAGCATGCACTTACTGAAGTGTGCTGAAGTTGGCGCAGATGTAGTTACTTGCCCATTGAAAGTAATCACCAGCTTATTAAATCACCCCTTGACAGATTCAGGTTTGGCAACGTTTTTGGCAGATCATGCCAAAGCAGCTGGCAAATAATAAGTAAAAGGCCGGCATTTGCCGGTCTTTTTTTCAATTTCCCCTATGTATATCATCAAAGTAAAAGGCAAAGCGAAAATCCCTGACTATATACAGATCAGAGACGAAAACTTTGTATTAGTAGCCTATTTCAGGGCAGATAGGCCATTGAAAAAAGTGGAGAAATTTGGCTTAGAAGGAAAGGAAGATGAATTAGAAGCGTTAATAAAGGATCTTCCTTTTGGAAAATTGCAAAAACTAGAACTATAAGAATGGATTTCAGTACACAACCTGTACTTCAGGTAAATCAAGCAACAATCTTTCAAGGAATTGACCCTATCCTTACAGATGTAAACTTCTCTGTCGAGCAGCACGAATTTGTGTTTCTAATCGGTAGAACGGGGAGTGGAAAAAGCTCCTTGCTTAAAACACTTTATGCCGATTTGGAGTTGAAAAGTGGAACTGCTGAGGTAGCAGGTTTTAATCTGAAAAATATTAAAACCAAGGAAATCCCCTTTCTAAGAAGAAAAATCGGTATAATTTTCCAAGATTTCCAACTCTTCAACGATCGATCAGTCGCGGAAAATTTAGCGTTTGTGATGAGAGCTACAGGCTGGAAAGACAAAGCAAAAATAAATGCCCGTATGGCTGAAGTTCTGCTGTTAGTTGGATTAAATAACGCCTCCAGCAAAATGCCTCATCAACTTTCAGGCGGAGAACAACAACGAGTAGTTATAGCAAGGGCTTTGCTTAATGAGCCTTCAATCTTACTAGCAGATGAACCTACTGGAAATCTTGACCCGGATGTTGCCGATGGTATTTTCAAGCTTTTCCAGGAAATAAATAAAAAAGGAACTGCAATCTTAATGGCAACCCATAATTATGATTTACTTCGTAAGTATCCATATCGAGTTTTGAAATGTGAGAAAGGAGAACTGCAGGATAGTCAGACACACGATGTTTCTTTTGGTTCCTCTTTTTGATATTTCGAGTTAAATATCAAACGATTATGCTAATTGCAGCGTTTATATTCACCCTAACATCCCAGATATGAAATCTTCCCTATTCTCAAGATCTTTACTATTGATTATCCTCAGTGGACTGCTTTGGAGCTGTAAAGATGATGACAAAGATCCTGTCGTAGATTCTGAGTTAACGCTTGAAGAAGAAATCAACAATTGGATATTTGATGTGATGGATGAGGTGTATTATTGGAGGCTCAATATGAAGACTCCAATTGCGGAGACTTCTGATCCTACAGCCTATTTCAATTCATTACTATACACACCTAC
Source organism: Algoriphagus sp. 10J20-15 (assembly GCF_055809615.1). Taxonomy (NCBI): domain Bacteria; kingdom Pseudomonadati; phylum Bacteroidota; class Cytophagia; order Cytophagales; family Cyclobacteriaceae; genus Algoriphagus; species Algoriphagus sp. 10J20-15. Next base: position 22,721 of record NZ_JBVVUG010000011.1, on the reverse strand, counting down.
AGATCGTTTCTCAGTTATTTATCCAGACTACCAAGAATTGATCAATTCCCTCCAGGGCATTTCTCTTGACCCTGGCTACGAAGCTAAATGGTATGGTCTACCCGACTCTGATGATGTTTATGGAGAAGTCATCTATACCAAGAAAAATAGTCCTACCTCATCAAAAGATCTAAAAAGAGGTGATGTAATTATAGCTATCAATGGTATTGGATTAACTAGGAGTAACTTCAGCGAACTTCGTGGACAGGCAGAACAAACACATACAATCACTACACTACGATTTAACGAGGAAACTTCTGCCTATGAAGAAATGCCAGATATTTCCCTCACTCCCATACAATTCTCTGAAGACCCGAATTTTCTAGATTCTGTTTATACAATTAACAATCAGAAAATTGGTTATGTGGTGTATAATTTCTTTGCACCTGGTACTTCAGCGGATTCTATCAAATACGACAAGGAAATGGATGCTGTTTTTGCCAAAATGAAAGCAGCAAACATCAATAACTTGGTTTTAGATTTACGCTATAATGGTGGAGGGTATGTTTCTTCTGCTGTTAATTTAGCCAGCCTCATTGGTCCCGGAGTGACAAGTTCTGACATCTTCTCGAAGACGAAATACAATCAATATATAATGACAAATATTCCATCTTTGAGTAATGTGCAGAGAACCTTCCTAGAAAAATCACAAAATATAGGGAACACGCTGTCTGGAAATAGAATCTACGTATTGACTTCTAGTGGAACAGCTTCAGCCTCTGAATTAATAATTAATGGTCTGAAACCTTACATGGAAGTTTTTTTAATAGGGGGTGTCACCTACGGTAAAAATGTAGGGTCTATCGCCATAGAAGACGAGGAGAACCCAGAAAACTCTTATGGCCTTCTACCTATAGTTACTCAAAGTTTTAATAGCTTAGATCAATCTGATTACACCTCAGGGTTCACTCCCAATATAGCTATCAATGAAAACACTGAGCGTCTAAGAGAATTGGGAGATATAAATGAAATCATGTTCAGAACAGCAATTGAGCAAATCACTGGAGTGCCATCATCAGCCAGAGTTACCAAATTGGATCGAATAGAACTCGCAAATACCTTGGAGGGAAAAACCCGGATGGGACAAATGATAGAATCCCCAATCAAAAAATAAGTTCTTAGCCCCGAAAATTCGGGGCTTTTTTTTGCCTTTACCTGCGCATCCAGAATTGGTTAATTCATATAATTTCCAGACATTATATGGACAAACTGCTCTAAGTACCTATCAAAGAGTTAGTTTATTAAACAAATTAACCACTTCATATTATGATCAACCAAAAACAACTATGGAAAAAACCTGCACTATATGCAGGAATCCTCATTGGCGCCCTTGCTTTCTCTTGCCAGCAAGAAGCAGAGTCTCCTATCACCGGAGATTCAATGGAATTCGTGAAATATCAGTCGGGTGATGTCATTCCTGGGAAATACATTGTTACGTTAATGCCTACAGGGATTAGTTTCAGAAAAGACCTGTCCTACTCTGCAGTCCAAGCTTCTATGAGAAAAACCGGTTCTGATCTTTTGGCAAAATATAGAATCGATCAAGAAAATCTAGGATATGTATACGGTAGCAGTATTGAAGGTTTTGCGGTTTCATTGACGGATGAGCAATATCAAGCAATCTCCAAAGATCCATCAGTAAAAGCTATTGAACAAGATCGTGTGATCGCATTAGCCCCACCCCCAGGCAAAGGACCAGGTAATGGTGGAGGAGGAGGGGGAGGAACTTCTTCACAGGAAATCCCCTATGGTATAGCAAGAGTAGGAGGAGGAGCAACCTATGTGGGAAGTAATAAAGCTTATGTCATTGATTCTGGAATTGATGCTTCGCATCCCGATTTGAATGTGGACGTAAATTTGGGATTTAATGCATTCACCAAAGGAAAGGATTCCAATCTTTCAAGTGATGGAAATGGTCATGGAACCCACGTAGCAGGGACCATTGGAGCAATAGATAACGAAATTGGCGTTGTCGGTGTAGCTGCTGGAGTAAAAGTTGTACCCGTAAAAGTACTGGACTCTAGAGGTTCCGGATCTTATTCTGGTGTGATCGCAGGGGTTGATTTTGTGAAGGCAAATGCGGCATCTGGAGATGTTGCAAACATGAGTCTTGGAGGCCCAACATCGGCAGCACTTGATGCTGCTGTAATCGCACTTGGTAATGCTGGAGTAAAAGTAGCACTTGCTGCTGGCAATGAAAGTACCAATGCTAATAATTCATCTCCGGCCAGAGTAAATGGTGACAATATCTTTACCGTTTCTGCCATTGATAGCAACGACAGATTTGCATCTTTCTCTAACTTTGGCAATCCGCCTATTGATTTTGCGGCGCCTGGCGTAGGTGTTTTATCTACCGTTCCTGGCGGATACGCAAGTTATAATGGTACTTCCATGGCCTCTCCGCACGTCTGTGGATTATTACTTTATGGCACCCCAAGAGACGGAGGAAACGCAATAAATGATCCATCTGGACCTGCAGATGTAATAGCAATAAAATAATAACTTAAAAAAGGTGATTCAAATGAATCACCTTTTTTTTGCTCATTATCAAATTGTTAAGTTTCTCTTTTTCAAAAGCATTGGTTTGAATTGCTGTTAAATTTGGAGTTCAAATTAACAATCATGGAAATCGCAGCAAGTTTCGCCCTTATACTATCAATCTACTTTCTAGGGTGCTTAGCACTAATTCAAGAAGTTGTAAGGCCAAACCGGCAACTTATAGTAGAAGGAAACACAAAAAAAGGTCAATGGGTAACCAATTATTCTAAGATCCTACTGATGAGTTTCGGGATTTCATTACTGACGACCTTTCTCGCCTACTACCTATTCCTATAATACTGGGAATTTTTACTAAATTCAATTGAAAAAGGCTACCAATTAATTTTTGGTAGCCTTTTTTATATGCTAAACCTGTTGCTATTCGAACAAATCGAATTTCAAACCAAAGTTCAATCGCGCATTGTAATATTCTGCCTGCATTGTTCTCGATTTGATTCCCTGATAATATCTCAATGGCTGGTTAGTCAGGTTATTTCCTTCGAAAAACACCCTCCACTTTGGCGTGATAGCATAGGAGGCATTTACATCCAAAAATGTCTGCTGGTCATAGTAACGATCTTCGAAAGCTTCTCCGCCCAATTCATCCAAATAATCAGAAGCAAAGTTTAAAGATACACGTGCTACAAACTTCCTGTTCTCAAAAGATAAAGAAGCGTTGAACATGTTGTCCGCTGTACCTGGTAATTCAATATCATCATTGTCTCTGCCTTCAATACCAGTTGTAGATGACTTGGTGTAAGTATAGTTTAGGTAAATTCCGAATCCTTTCCCATAACTGACGCTGTATAGAAGCTTCCAGCCCATAGATTTTTGCAGTGCCCCCATTTTCTGGGCGGGAATATTGAAGATCGGAACCAAACTGTGGATCACTATATCCTTGAGAGGTGATCGTGTAGACGAAATCATCAACATCCTTATAAAAACCGCCCAATGAAAATAACCCTACGTTGTCAAAGTACTGCTCCCCCATCAAGTCAAAATTCATTGCAGTTGCTGGTCTTAAATTTGGGTTGCCACGAGCAAGCTCCTCATCTTCTGGACTAAACTCCGCATAAGGAACCAGATCAAAGTAATTTGGTCTGGCAATGGTATTTGTCCAAGCAAATCTTAGGACTGAGTTTGAATTCATATTGTATTTCAAATGTACTCCAGGCATAAAGTTGGTGTAGCTTTGCTCGCCTTCTGCAGATGAAATCTCTTCGTTATCTATATCAAAAATATTCCCGACGTAGTCAATTGCTGTATGCTCTAGTCGCACACCAGCTATCGCTGAGAATTTTTCTGAAAACTGATGATCTGCCATCACATATCCTCCTGTAATGGTTTCCTTGGCATTGTAATTTCCTGGCGCATACTCTTCCGGAATATCACTTTCTTCAAATAAACCCGAGTTTTTGAAATCCAAACCACCCAAATACTCCGGCGTCATAAATGTGCCTACTTGGTATTGCGAACCTACTAGGAAATTAGGATCTGAGTAATTATCATTTGGAACGTCTGCTATTGTTTCTCCGAAAGCTTCCTCATCCAAAGGCTCATATTCGTAGAAGTTGTTTTCCCGCTCCTTATTTTTTCCTCTGTACCTCAAACCAAATTGAAGGATACCCTTAGGACTATAAGGAAGTTTGAAATCCAATTTTGCATTCAAGTCGCGGTCAGATGTATACCCATATTGCTCTGAAAGCCCATTAAACCCAATCCCAAGATTATCTGCAGGATCAGTTAGGTATGCGTACGGTTTCTCCGGGTTAGATACATCTACAGTGACATCTTGCCCTGAAGATCTATAGGAAGTATAGCGCTCAAATGGTCTTTCTTCGGATGCCTTCGCATACGTTGCTGACCAATCCATTTTCAGTTTGTTGAATATATGACTACCGCCCAGTGTCGTGTTATATACTCGCTGATCCTTCCAGTCTAGCCGCTTTATTTCTATCGCTATCCAAACCACCTTTGGTCTCGTATTCTACGCGGCCTTTCGTGAGGTAATTCCCGGAACTGACCTCAGTAAAATCACCCTCATCAAATGAATCATCCAACTGGCTAACTCTCATTCTGAATCTATTTTCCCAGTCATCCCGGTGATTATACATTCCGGAAAGGAAAAGTGTATGATTGTCATTGATCTCATAATCGAAAGCAACTGAAGCAGATCTACGCACACGCTGCACTCTATACTCTCTAATATCAAATTCTTCCAAGGCGACCCCATTATCGTACTCTTTCCATACTGCCTCGATATTGTCTGAGCCAAATCAATGATTATTGTAAGAACCTGAAAAAATGGCTCCCAATTTATCATTAAAGAATCTGTTGCCAATAATCAAACCTCCAGTCCAGATTGGTTTATTAGAAAGTAAATTGACGCCCGATGCTGCAGTTCCAGATATACGCAGGGAATTTGGAGCTTGTCGGGTTACTAAGTTAACTGAGCCTCCAATTGCATCAGCATCCATACTTGGTAAGACAGCTTTGTTCACTTCAATGGTCTGTATCATATCTGATGGAATCAAATCCATTTGTACATTTCTGTTATCCCCTTCAGCAGATGGCAATCTTTCCCCGTTCAAAGTCACAGAATTAAGCTGAGGCGCAAGACCTCGGATAATGATATTCCTTGCTTCACCCTGATCATTTTGCATGGTGATACCAGGAATTCTTTTCAGTGCATCTCCAATATTGGCATCAGGAAAACGACCAATTTGATCAGAGGATACCACATTGGTGATATTCGCATTGTTCTTCTGTTGATTGAGCGCTTTAGCTTGCCCTTTAAGCCGATCTCCCATCACCACAAATTCCAGGCTTTCTATCGTAGTTTCATCCAATTTGAAGTTCAGAATAGTGGTTTGACCATTTTCTACCTCCGTATCATGGAGTAAAGACCCATAGCCCAAGTATGAAACTTCTACTTCATAAGTTCCAGCCGGAAGATCAACAATAGAAAAATCTCCAGTTTGATTGGTAATAGTACCGATTGTAGTGCCCTTCAAAATAACATTTGCACCTGGCATAGATAGGTTCTGTGCATCGATAACCCTACCTCTTAAAACACCCTGAGCTAGCATCTGATGGCTCAGGCAAAAAGCCGCGATCAAGGTAATCGCTCTTAGTAATTTGTTTTTCATAACTATGAGGTTGAATGATTAATTTTTTGATTTTAGAATGTCACCGGCCATATCTTCCCAGCGATAGATCTGGAAGGTTTTATCATCAGACATGGCTACAAAAAGTCCATGAGGAAAATCAGGTCCCAAAGCCAAACTGATGGATTCAGATCCATCACTGGATATTGTACTTGTGGCGATTTTGGTAATTAAACTATGCTCATGTGGATTGGAAGCAGATCCTTCTCGTGGGAAAACGTGGAAAAGATTTGACCCCTGATCTGAAACTAAAATGTACCCGGTGGCATCATCCAGTTTGTAAATAGAGATTCCCTCGTGGTCGTCAGAAAACCCTTCCTGCGCAAAAAATGCCAGTTCTTCATTCCCCTTCTCAGGATCAGCATAGTACTTTTTCACCCCAACTCCTTCGTCGGAATAATAGATATATCCCAATTCAGCATCTACTGCTATGGCTTCGATTTCTTTTTTACCAGAGTATGAGCCAAACTTCCGAACAAGATTAAGATTGATTTGACCATCCTTTCCGAGAATCTCATATTGCCACAAATAAGTCCCATCTGTAGGGCCATTTTTTCTACCAGCGATCACATAATTCTTTCCGGTGGTTTTGTCTTGGAAAAGAGCAACTCCCATCAGATCTCTGAAATCAGGGCCGGATTCCCCTTCATATACTTCTATTCCTCCAACATTTATTTCCTTCATATCCGGAAGGCTGAAAAATCTTAATTTGGAGGTCATTCGCTCTCCAGTAACTGCAAAGTCAACCGTTCGATCTCCTAGATCCAATCCGTAGCCTATATCCACATTGTTTGGACGCTGAATATCTCGGACAATCAGGGAATCTATTGTATTTCCTTTCAGATCGAATATATACAAAGCGCCCTCGGCATCTTTATCTGTTCCGATGATTAGGCTTTTGCTTGGATCGGAAGGATTCACCCAAATAGCTGGATCATCGGTATCATGGATTACCGAGTCAGTAGTATAAATTGGCTTCACCAAAATTTGCTGCTCGGTTTGTTCTTCCATTTGTTGGACGGGCTCGCTGCAGGAACTCGCAAAAATCCCTAGGGCGGACAAGCCATAAAGTAGTCTGTTTCTTGTCATAATTTTTAAATGGTTTTGATGCTACAATGTTAGCTCGGACTGTACCTTCAGACTAGAAATGACTGTTATCAAATGAGCAACAATGAGGAAAGTGACCGTTAACAAAACCTAAACAGAATTTCTAAAATCAGACTTAACTATTTCAACCACAGAATATTACACTGTGTTAAAAACAGATTAACAAATTGTAAATCATATACAAAGAAGAAATTGCTGTAAACTATCCTCCTTTTTTAGGTTCAATTTTTTACGTAGTCGATAGCGCGAAATCCGTAAACTATCCATAGAAATCCCGAGCGAAGAAGCAATCTCTTTAGAGTTTAGATTCAGACGCATCAGACTGGCAAGTTTCATCTCTGCTGGAGTCAGCCCTCCAGATCTAGTTTGTATGTTTTTGAAAAAATCCTGATGTACTCTTTCAAAAGTCTGCTTGAAATCATCCCAATCTGAGTCATGCGAAAAATTAAAATCTATCTGCTTAATCAAATTACGAATCCTTTTCTTTTGCTCTTTAGGATCTTCTTCTAAAATACTTTTCAGTTTTGCCTGAATGTCTTCCAGCATTTGGTTCTTGTCTATGACATGTAGCGTCTGAGCCGTTAGAGATTTTGAGTGAGCTTTATCCTCAGCCTCCATTTTCAATTCCAGCAGCTTCAGATTTTCTTTCTCTGTGGTGATCAATTGCTCCTTTACCTTCAAAATCTCTTCTTGCCGCTGCAACAATTCTCTATTGCTCCTAATTTTTAGTTTTTGTCGATTGAAAATCACCCAACCTAAAACACACAAAAGACTCACTAAAAACAGGAGTAACCATTTCACTTTTGCATCAAAATTCTTTGTTTGCTCCAGCTCCTTGATTTGCTGGTTTTTGGTGAACAGATTATACTGAGCCTCCTGAATTGCCAGCTGACGTGTGGACTCTTCCGAAAAAACCATATCGCTCAATTGTCGGCTTTGCTCTAGGTATTTGAAGGCGCTTTCGTAATCCTCCATTTCGGCATATGCCTTGGAAATATCTACCACAGCTGATTTTTGCAAGGTAAGCACCCCTAACCTTTGGCTCATTTCCGCAGCTCTTTTGGAAAACTCCAAACTTTTTGACGCCTCTCTAGTTTTGCGAAACACATCCCCTAGATTATTAAGATTTCCTATCACCCGAAGACTATCACCCAATTCTGAATTCAATAAAAACGCCTGTTCAAAATTGAATTTGGCAGAATCGTACTTTTCAAGGTCTTCGTAGATGCTCCCGATATTTTCCCTAACAAACGCTATCTCGGATCTCATTCCTAAGGTCTCGAACAGCTGAAGTGACTCCCTTTGATACTCCAAGGCTTTTGGGTAGGCCCCGATTTTCTCAAACATCCCACCTATGTAACTTTTAGTCTCGGCTTCTCCAGCATCATCATTGATTTGTTGATAGATCTTCAGGGCCTGTTCATGACGTAGCAGGGCGCTTTCTGAATTCTTGATTTTATAATAAACTTCGCCAAGTAAATTATTTACCTGAGCCAAATACTTCATTTTGCGGGTTTCACTAAATATGTGCTCAGCTTCATACAAGGCTTCGGTAGCTTCCTGAAACATTCCAAATTGAAAAAGTATTTTACCCCTCAAAAGCTGGACTCTACCGGTCAACGAGTCAACTTTATTGGTTCGGCTTTTTCCTAACAATCCAGATGCAGCCGCAAATGCGGATTCGGGGGCACTTTTAGAGATAAGCCATGCTGAATCAAGTTGCACAGCCAATGATTGATGGCTTTGCGCCAAAGAAATTGTAACGCAAAAACACGAAAAAATTGATGCTAAAAAGCATATTCGTTTGAGACCTTTCATAACCTATAAAGATCTGCGTCAGATGCTTAAAAGCTGTTAAGGAATAGTTTCCTTTCAATTAAATTTCATCTGACGAAAGGTGATGCGGCCTATTTTCACAATCGTCATAAAACAAAAAAAACCGGTATATCTACCGGTTTCCTTTTACTGAGACTAAATTGATCAATTTGTCTTAGCAAGGTTTTCTTTGGCGAAATCAAATGATGGATCCAACGAAATGGCTTCTTCAAATGCGGCCTTTGCTTCAGTTTTAGAACCTTGATCCAAGTAGATCATTCCTTTCAGATTCAACGCTGCTGCCTTCATACTAATTTCCAGAGTTTCTGTTTGAGACTTAGGAAAACCAACTTTATCCTCAGGCTTAGCATTTTTGATCAGCATGTTCATAGAATTCAACGCCTCCGGGTATTTTTTCAAGCTGTATTGAAGATAACCAGTTTTATAAAGGCTAAAATTATCTCCGCTGAGTAGGTAAAGACTTTCAAAGTATGGAAGTGCCTTTTCCAAAGCTCCAACTTGCTCTAATGAATAAGCTGCGATTTCTAAAGAAGCGATACTTTTATCATTGACCTTCAGCACATCCATTGAAACAAGAGCTGCTGACATGGACTGCCCTGATTCATAATAAAGTGAGCCCAACATTTCAATGTAACGAATATCTTCGGGGTTTCTTACGATCAATTCATACAGAAAACTTTTAGCAGAAGCCATATCATTGTAGCGCATAGCCAACTGATAGGCAGCCTGATCCGCTGCATTCAAGGTTTTTTTGAGTTTTGGATCAAGTCTGGAGACAGAATCGGCAGTCTGGGCAATAGTAGTGCTGGCGCAAAAGGCCATAAGCAGCATGAGTAATACGTGCTTCATTTTAGATGGATTTTTTGATTTAGTTTACGAATTTGGGCGATCTAATACTGGTGACAATCCCTTGGATTTGGCAATTTCCAGCATTAATTCACGTGCCTGATCAGGATTATTGTGAATTTTGCCCTCCAATATAGCTTCTTTAATTTCTTCTTTAATATCTCCAACGATTTTTGAAGGCTTCAATCCAAAAACTCCCATGATTTCCTCACCAGAAATTGGGGGTTGGAAATTTCTGACTTGGTCTTTTTCTTCTACTTCGATAAGCTTCTGAGCTACTTTATCAAAATTCTCCAAGTAACGTTTCACTTTCTTGTTATTCTTAGACGTGACATCAGCACGACAAAGTTTCATGAGATCATCAATATCATCTCCTGCTTCGAAAAGCAACCGTCGCATCGCTGAGTCCGTCACTTCATCTTTGACTAAGGCTATGGGACGTAGATGAAGTTTCACGAGCTTTTGCACATATTTCATCCTGTCATCCATAGGAAGCTTTAGTCTCTTGAAAATCCCAGGTGTCATTCGAGCTCCTTTGTCTTCATGACCATGAAATGTCCATCCGACCTTTTTGTTGAAGCGCTTAGTAGCTGGCTTTGCTATATCATGTAGAATAGCTGCCCAACGAAGCCAAAGATCATCACTAGTTTGACACACATTATCAAGAACTTGCAGCGTATGGTAGAAATTATCCTTATGTGATTTATCATCTACCGAGTCTACTCCCTGCAAGTCCACCATTTCCGGGAAAAACTCATGAAGTAACTTCCCTGCAAAAAGTAATTTAAACCCATAAGAAGGCTTTTTGACTTCAATGATTTTGTTGAGCTCGACAATAATTCGTTCCGAAGAAATGATATTCAGACGATGTGCGTTTTCACTTAATGCAAAGAAGGTAGCACTGTCTATATCAAAATCTAGTTGAGCTGCAAATCGGACTGCTCTAAGCATACGAAGTGGGTCATCTGAAAAGGTGATATTGGGCTCAAGTGGTGTACGTATCAATTTCTTTTTGATATCAGAAAGCCCATCAAACGGATCTAACAAATTGCCGTAATCTTTATTATTTAAAGAAATAGCCATTGCGTTAATCGTAAAATCCCGCCTTTCTAAATCTTCCTGAAGTGTCCCCGATTCGACAATTGGTTTTCTTGAATCCGATCTATAGGATTCCTTTCTAGCTCCTACAAATTCCAATTCCCAATTATCGAGCTTAAGCATGGCGGTACCAAAATTCTTAAAAACAGAAAGTGGCACATGTTCATCGTATTGTTTGGCTACTTCTTTGGCAAGCTCAATTCCGCTACCTACACAGGTAAAATCAATATCTTTCAGCCCATCTTTTTCTCTTTTCAAAATCAAATCTCTTACATAGCCGCCTACCACGTAAGTTTCTAACCCCAGATTAGAAGCAGCTTTTGCTACTTTATCGAAGACTTCGAATTTGTCAAGATGCGATTTGAAATTCATCCTTTAATAATTTTAACATCCCCATCGGGGCCTAAATACATTTCTTTTGTACTGGGACTCAGCAGTGGAAATAATAAAGGTGTTTGTTGGCCAGACATTTCCTTGGAGTTCAAACTCACAAGAACTGGCTGGGAAATTTGAAATAATAATTTGTTCCAGTTTGGCTCTAAAATGAGACTGAATTTTAGCACTCCATTCACAATAGGTCCATTCTTAATAATACGATTCGCAGGACTATGATATACCGTTGGCTTGTTTGCATATTCTACGATATCCAATGAAACCTCTGAAAATGGCTCACAAATGGTGCGGATCTGAAATAAATCAAAAAGTAAAAATGTCCAGTCTTCACCCATTTCAGGTTTCCAAAGCTCTGGTTTCATTAGGGTGATTACTTTCCCGTTTCCTTCTTTCAGGTGAAGAAAACCTTTTTCTCTAAAAGCTGATAGTAATTGTGCGTGATCCAAATTGATTATTTTTTCACAAAAATAATCAGAATTTTGAGAGGAAGCTGTTTTGGGGTAAAACCAAAAAAAACCTTCCCTGAAAAAGGAAGGTTTATGAAAAGAATTTAATGAGGTCTTATTTCTCCTCCTTATCAAGTTTTCGGTTCATGAAAAAACTTGACATCAAGCCTATACCTCCGAAAATAAAAATGCAAGAAGTAAATGCGATTCCTTCTTCGATTCCGAAATTATTGAATAGTGCTCCTACTAACACTCCAACTCCTACCCCTATTGCTAGAAGCGCCAAATTCAATATAAATTGACCAAAGCCATACTTTTTACCAGAGTTAAAGAGCTTTGCATCCGCACCGTTTTCTATCAGTGCTAGCCTTTCCTTGTTGCGGGTGGTCAAGAAAATAAAGATGACGCCGAAAATACAAGAGAAAATAATCAGGGTTACTAAGATGGTATCTGCCATATGCTATGTGTTTTTTCTTCTATGATGTGGGTAGCAATGGAAAAGGTTACAAGTCCAATGAAAAAACTGTAACTTTTTTTCAGGTTAATGCATCCAATGTAAAAATGCGATTCCAGGAAAGACCAGCTATATATAGAACGAACATTACGGGGTAATATGAATGCTTATGGACAATTGATCCAAAAGCATGAGAAATATGTATTCACTTTGGCAATGAGAATTCTAAAAAACAAGGAAGAAGCCGAGGAAGCGAGTCAAGATGCCTTCATGAAAGCGTATCATTCCTTGAAAACATTTGAAGGAAAATCAAAATTTACTACTTGGCTCTATACAATTGTATATAATGAAGCGTTAGGAAGGTTGAGGAAATCCAAGAATTATACTGTCCAATTGGATGAGGTTGAGGAAATGGAAAGTAATTCAAAAGACTATTTGGATGGATTAAAGTCGCTTCAATTGGTTGAAAGAAAAGATGTAATAAAACGAGGCTTGGATACTATGAAACCAGCAGAATCAGCTGCCCTTACTTTGTTTTATTTGGAAGAACAAAGCATAAGAGAAATTGAAGAAATAATGGGCTTGACAAGCTCACATGTCAAAATCCTATTACACAGAGGACGAAAAAGTCTTTTATTATCCCTCCAAAAAATAACTAATAATGAATTAATTCATTTGCTATAAATCAAGCCAAACTTAGCTAGTTAGCATTTAAGTAGGAACACAAGTAGGTATTTGCAAAAATATCTTGACTCGAAAAGCACAAATGAATTTCAAAAAAATGAGTCTATGAAAAATCAAGAACAGGAAGAAATTTATATTCGACAATTTATCACAGAGTTGGGGACAGTTTCTCCTTCGAAAGGTTTTCATAAATCTATATTGAAAAAAATAAAACCAAACCCCTCAATATCAGTCTATAAGCCAGTTATTTCTTCTGTAGCATGGAAGATTATAGGAACGACCTTGATAACATTATTTATTGCGGTCTTTTTATTTGTCCCTAATGGCAGCGAAGCAAATTCTTTGTTTAGTCAACTACCAGAGATGAAATTTCCCGAAATGGCATTTTCACTACCTAAAATCTCTCTACCTGTGATTAATTTATCACCAATCGTAATACAGTCTTTAGTAGGATTTATTATTCTGGCTATTTTTACAATCATTACAAACTTACGAAAGTGGAAAATTTCATAATAGGCATATCCACTTTTATACCAGTAAGGTGGCAAAGGCAATAAGATATATTAAAATTAAGAATTGAGGCTACTTCAGCCTGTCCCGCCACTGCGTGAGTCCTCGGTCACTTCTACTTCGTATCCGAAGTATCGGTTTGCCTACCTGATAAGCGCAGAAATTAAGGTGTCTGGCATCATTGCGGAGAATCATATTTTATAACCTAACAGGTATAACGAAAAAAGGACAGCCCAAGAGCTGTCCTTTTTTTGTATTGAATGTGAATTAACTTCTCAACCAGTTGATAAATGTCTGATATCCTACTCCAATTTCTCTAGCAAATGCCGCCTTAGTTTTTTTACCAGCAGCCTCTACCTTTTTCCACTCTTCAACTATTTTACTTTTTTCAGCATCAGTGAATGATCTTCTTTTAGAAGTTTTACTAGCAGTACTATTACCAGTCACTAATGATATCAATTCGTTCAATTCATTTAGGAATCTGCCATCATTTAAATAAAGACCAGCAGCTTCTAATTTCTTAATTACTTGATCCTTCGGGTTTACAGGAGTCACTGCAATACCCTTAGAAGCAGCCTCATGTAAATCAATCTTACTTCCGTCAGATGTTACATAAATAAATCCATCGCCTTTTTTTAGGTCAGCAATAGCTTCTTTGATTAAATCTCTCATATTTTTTTTCTGTTAATAATCATTAATTACAAACCGTACGCAATATAAATAAATATCATACTTTCTATTGTTTTATGCAGAAATAAATAGATTTTTTAACATATAAGAATCTTTTAACCGCCAGAAATTAGCTCTGCTTAAAATCACACATCCTTTTTTGCACCAATCTAAACGAATTAAAATTTTGAAAAATAGCACTGTTATATTGTTTTTATAACGAACAATTAGGAGGGTTGGCACTATACATTTTAATATTTATTTCATTCACAAGGGAATCTATTAGTTCATGAAATTTAGTAAACAAAGCCTCCCTCCTTCTTGAATGTACTCAGCACCACCTTCAATTTCGGATAGAGAAGCTTGAGATTTTATATAGGAATAACGAGTTATTTAATCATTACTTAAGAAAAAAAACATAATCCTATCGCTATTATTTTTCAAATTGGATACTCCTTCTATCTCTTCATTCAGCTTTATGTCTTCACCTTGTTACTCAACAAAAAAACCGGATAAAAGCACACCATAATATTTCATATTAAGGCAACGATTTATTACTGTCATTCATATTACTTTGGATGAACTTAATAATTAATACAACTCGCAAGGATGGACAATTGACACTAATTTCTCAAAGCGCATCTTCTGCATACTTTTGATTCGGCAATTAGCACATTACTTTTTACCAAACTATTTCAAGCACATCAATAAGTGTAGTAACCGAGTTTAAAACATCAAGCTTTGATTCAAACATAATCCACCTTATAGTATTATATAAAGCTACACGATTAATCATAAGAAACTCGTTATCATCTAGTTGTATCTAAAAAACACTTCCTTTTCGCTCCTTACTGATTCGACCTACTAGAGTAATTTCTTTGGATATAGAATTAATCTGGTTAATAGATTTAAAATGATTATCACGGAATGACATTACAAAAGCCCAATACTTAAACACGTTGCCACAAAATAATACTTGCTTTTTTCAGAGAACCCAAACAATAAAAATTGACATGTATTGTCACGGTGTGTTTTCTCATTAAACCCCAATAAATTCGAGAAAAGTGATCTATTTAAACTTCAAAAAGCCATTAATCGGGAATTTTTCCATAATTTTGAGCCCCATAAGAATCCAATCAAATTTCCATCCTCCCCCATTCTTATGGCTTCAAGCACCAAATACATCTTTATTACCGGAGGCGTTACTTCCTCTCTTGGCAAAGGCATTATCGCAGCTTCACTAGGCAAGTTGCTACAAGCCAGAGGCTTCAAGGTAACCATCCAAAAATTCGACCCGTACCTGAACATCGATCCAGGAACTCTGAACCCCTATGAACATGGCGAATGCTATGTGACAGATGACGGAGCTCAGACAGATCTAGATCTTGGGCATTACGAACGATTTTTGAATATACCCACCTCTCAAGACAATAATATCACAACAGGAAGGATCTACAACAATGTGATCACCAAGGAGCGCAAAGGAGAATTCTTAGGTAAGACAGTACAGGTCATCCCACATATTACCGATGAAATCAAGGCGAATTTTTATAAACTAGGTGAAGACGGAAAATTTGACGTTGTAATTACTGAAATTGGTGGATGCGTAGGCGATATTGAATCTCTCCCTTTCATTGAAGCCGTTAGACAGGCGAAATGGGATCTAGGACCTAATAATTTCTTAGTAATCCACTTAACGCTAATCCCATACCTCAAAGCTGCGAAGGAATTAAAAACTAAGCCAACGCAACACTCTGTCAAACAACTATTAGAAGCCGGTATTCAACCTGACATCTTAGTTTGCCGTACAGAACACCATTTGCCTTCTGATGTGAAAAAGAAGCTGGCGTTATTCTGCAACGTTCAATTGAATAATGTGATCAGAAGCAATGGATGCCGACTCTATTTACGACGTTCCATTGTTAATGAAAAAGGAAAAGTTGGATGAGCGCGTAATGACGAAACTTAAGCTTTCTTCCAAAGAAAACACCGACTTGGAGAACTGGAAAGATTTCCTAGGCAAGCTTAAAAATCCTACGCAAGAAGTGACCATTGGAATAGTAGGCAAATATGTATCATTACCTGATGCATATAAATCCATTATCGAATCCTTTACACACGCAGGCGCATCTATTGAGTGCGATGTAAACCTTCGGTTGATTTCATCGGAAGAGTTAAATCAAGATAACATCCTTCAAAAGCTGACTGATTTGGATGGAATTGTGCGTATCACCAGGATTTGGTGAGCGAGGTTTTGAAGGGAAAATTGAGACTGTAAAGTATGCCCGAGAAAACGAACATCCCATTCCTTGGGATTTGTTTAGGCATGCAGGTAGCGGTGATTGAATTTGCTAGAAACGTACTTAATCTGAAAGACGCCAACAGCACTGAAATGGACCCAAATACGAGCAATCCAGTAATTGGATTAATGGAAGAGCAAAAAAGAATATTTGATCAAATGGGCGGAACTATGCGTCTTGGTTCGTATGCTTGCGACCTCAAAAAAAGGAAGTAAGGCTTACCAAGCTTATGGAAAATCAAAAATTCAGGGAGAGACATCGCCATAGATATGAGTTCAACAATGAGTACCTGAATTTAATGGAAAGTAATGGCATGATTGCCACTGGTAAAAATCCTGAAACAGGTTTGGTAGAAATTGTGGAAATCAAGAGCCATCCTTGGTTTGTTGGAGTTCAGTTCCACCCAGAATATAAAAGCACAGTATTAACCCCGCAGCCTCTCTTTGTGAGATTCATTCAGTCGGCTGTCGACAAAAAAATTAAATAAAACTCCCCGAAGCTTTATTTTCGGGACTACGATTAATCTTTATGGACAGAAATCAAGCAACTGGTTTGATTCTTTTTGCAGCGGTTATCCTTGTCTATTCGTTTTTCTTTGCGAGTACGCCTGAGATACCTGAAGTGGAAACAGCCACTACTACTCAATCAGAATCGATTCAATCAAATGGAGCAAACCAACCAGCAATAACAGAGACTATTTCTGAAAGTGATAGCACTCTGGATGCCGCAAGACTAGCAAAATACGGAGCACTAGCAAGTATTACAGTAGGAGAAGAAGAGACTCTTACTCTTGAAAACGATCTTATCCAGGTTGAAATTTCATCTAAAGGAGCGCAAGTCACAAAGGTAATTCTAAAGGAGTACAAAAGCTGGAAAATGGAGCCGTTGGAGCTTTTCAATGAAGAAAGTTCTAAAATGGATTTCATCATTGAAAGCAAGAATGGACCAATAGATCTGAATGATCTTTATTTCACTCCTACTGTAGATAGCAGCTTAGATGAAGACGGGAAAACGATCCAAACCCTAACCCTTAAGGCAGGGACAGAAAGTGGACAAATCATCCAAACTTACACTCTTGCCGATGGCAGCTACCAAGTACACAAATCTTTTGAAGTAGATCGCTATCAAGGTGTATTTACCGGAAACGCCCTAGCGCTGAATTGGGAAGACCAAGTAATCGCCCAAGAAAGCAATCTTGCGGAATCTAGAAGACAAGCGCAGCTTAATTATTATACTACCTCCGGATCTTTTGATAACCTGGGAGCGGGTAATGATTTAGAAACTGAAACTATTCCTGAACCTGTCAAATGGGTAGGTTTTAGTCAACGATTCTTTACTGCAGCAATGATTGCGGACACGGAGTTCCAGAGCGTCACAATCACCCAAAGTACACCCGAAGCAGACAGTACCATTGTACGAAATATGGCTACAAGCTTATCCATTCCGCTTCAGGAGGGTAAAGCTGGATTTACTTATTACTTCGGACCGCCGGGATTCAATACAATACGCTCAAGAAGGTCACAGATGGATTTGAGGACAATGTTGACATGGGTTACTTCTTCGTCAGCTGGGTTAACAAATACATTATCGTCAATCTGTTCGCATTCTTAGAGAAGTTCTTTACCAACTACGGTGTAATCATCATAATCATCGTATTTCTGATCAAACTTGCGCTTTTCCCGCTCACCTATAAATCCTACATAGGTATGGCTAAAATGCGTGTGATCAAGCCAGAAATAGACGAACTGAAAGAAAAGTATGGCGACGACGCAACCAAGATGCAACAAGAGCAAATGAAGCTCTTCTTAAGTTGGGAGTAAGTCCTATCTCAGGTTGTTTGCCTATGGTACTTCAAATGCCCTTCTTGTTTGCTATGTTCTTTTTCTTTCCAAATGCGATAGAACTACGCCAAGAATCATTCCTCTGGGCTAATGACCTTTCTACCTATGACGTGTTTTTCAAACTTCCGTTTACCATCCCTTTCTATGGATCTCATGTGAGTATGTTCAGCGCTATTAATGACGGTGTCTCAGATTATTTATACGCACTTTAACAACCAACTTACTACGGCGACAGGCCCTATGAAAAACTTGGGTTATATCAGTGCCGGTGATGTTTATGTTTATCCTAAACTCCTATCCTGCAGGTTTGAGCTTCTACTATTTCGTTTCCAACACTGGTCACGTTTGGATCAGCAAGCCTTGATCAAGCTATTTGTAGATGACGAAAAAATCAGAGCAAAAGTAGAAGAGAGTAAAGCGAAAAACGTAAATAAAAAGAAATCGAAAATTCCAGCAGAAATTGGAAGATGCGATGAAAGCAGCAGACTCAACCCGCAAAAAATAATTCTGAAAAAACGTTTGTAAAAAGCCCCAATAAGTCAAATCTTATTGGGGCTTTTTTGTGTAGAAAACATAAAGCACGTAAACTATTCACATGTAAAACTTGTGTAATCATTTTTGAAAAGTGACCAAGATCTTTATTATTCTCGATCACGGTAAGTGATTGCCTGAGTCCTTTTACTGATTTCAATATTACCATTACTCACAACACTGGATCCATCTGTTTAGGATTATGGTGCAAGGCCCATCTCTTATCTTGGACCAATCCACTAGGTCAGTCTCCTCAAAAAGACTGCAACCAGTTATTACAAGAAAGAATCAGGAATGGAATGAAACTTTTTCATTGAAATCTCAAAGGAGTGAATAGTTTGACTAAAATGAGTAAAAATTCTTTCTAAAAAAAAGTGGTTACAATGGAGAATAGATAAAAAAACAAAAAAGCTCCATAGAAATCTATGAAGCTTTTACCTTGTGACCTCGTCAGGATTCAAACCTGAAACCTCCTGAGCCGTAATCAGGTGCTCTATTCAGTTGAGCTACGAAGCCGAATTGGAATGCAAAGGTATTTAAAATTAGATTTTATCCAAGCACCACCTTATAGAATTTTTATAATTTTCTTCCTATACATGCGTTTCTCCTTAAGAATAATTAAGGTCAAAAAAGGGGTAAATCATTTGGGATTTCCTATTTTTGCCCGCATTGAGTGCATTTAAGTAAACAAATTTGATGAAAAAAATATACACCTTCCTGTTCGCAATTGTTTTGATTCAAGGAGCATTCGCTCGGGACAGCTTACAAATCGCCAAAAAGCAAAAAACTCCAATCGGAGGAAGACCAAATATTCCAAGTGATTTAAAGCTAGAATTTGGATTCAACCAACTTAACAATAGGGCTGAAGACCTTGGTATCAACTTCTTTGCTTCTCGTACATTCAACGTTTACTATCAATATCCTATTTCTATTTTTGGAGATGCTTCAGGTTTCACTATGGACATTGGGATAGGTGTAGGAACTGACAAGTATGCTTTCAAGGATAATCAGACCTTATATAACAATCCTGCTTTAGGCCCTGAATCGAGCATTTTACAAGATATCACAGAGGTACTGGGAGACGATATCAACATTAAGAAGAACGTAGTAGCTGCTAATTACTTTGATATCCCCTTGGATTTCGTTTATCACTTTAATAAAACCAACTATACGAAAGGCTTTGCAGTAAGCGTAGGAGGGAAATTTGGATACCTGTACGAATCGCACACCAAAGTAAAGTATGAAAATTCAGATAACCTGAAAGAGACGAATCAAAGACTCCAAAATTACGGTTTTGAAAAATTCCGATATAGGTATTTCGGTGAAAGCAGGTATCTCCCGGATTTTACGCATGGAGTTATTTTGGACTTAATAAAGTTTTTCCAGAAGGGCATGGGACCAAATGGTACTGAAGCTACCCAAATCAATTTTGGTATTGCCGTGAATGTATTCTAAAAACTATTCCAATTTGAATTTGAAAAACCGGGTATATACTCGGTTTTTTTTATGCCCAAATCCAGCTAAAACCTACAAAGCAAAGGGTAAAACCAAAGAATAGACCAGCATAAATTTCAATAGGCTTATGAGCCTCCAAGAACAACCTTACCGTCCCAACCAGCCCAGTCATCACCAAGGATGCCAGTAATGGGTAAAGTGGCTGAAACGCAGGGAATTTAAGCCCTAACACAAGGACTAAAGCGATCAGCCCCCCCATTCCTGTCAAGTGCGCAGACATCTTCCAAACAAATGTAACCAAGGTAAGCCCTACAATTGCCAAGGTAATTACACCGAGTACTTGCCATAAGATGGGGTCGAGTTCTTTCTTTTGATACAAAAAATAAACAGTAAGGACATAATATATACTGGTCACGGAAAATGGGATAGCACGATCCTTCAGCTCAGCCATGTGAACACTTTTCAGTGTACCACTCAGCCTCAACCCCAAAATTGTTATCATTGGAACTGCCAAAGTGGATAAAACAATGAGATAAAAAATTCTGGATTTGAACTCTGCTGGTATGCTGGTAGACTCCGGCACAGTAAAGAGCATCAAACCAAAAACTAAACTTGGAATGACTAAGGGCTGTAAAACAACTGAAATAACTAACGAAAAAAATTCTCCCCACTATAATTCTTTTCTTAATCTAGCAACTGGGATTTGTAGCTGCTCACGGTATTTCGCAACGGTTCTTCTCGCAATATTATAGCCTTTGCCATTTAGCATTTTTACGAGCTTATCGTCAGAAAGAGGTTTCTTTTTATCTTCAGCATCCACCATTCCTTGAAGAACAGATTTCACCTCACGGTTACTCACATCTTCCCCACTATCTGTAGCTATACCTTCAGAGAAAAAGTTTAAGTGGGTACACCCCAAATTCAGTCTGAATTGCTTTACTATTTGCCACGCGCGAGACGGTAGATATATCCATATCTATCTTCTCTGCGATGTCCTTCAAAATCATTGGGCGAAGATTGGTTTCATCTCCATCGATAAAAAACTCTTTTTGATACTGGAGAATAGCCTCCATGGTTCTAAGTAGAGTATTCTGTCTTTGCTTAATAGGGCATCTATACTAAACCACTTGGCGGCATCCAGCTTCTGCTTCACAAAAGTGACAGTTTCCTTTAGTTTTTTATCCTTCTTATCACTCTTATCGTATGCGTCAAACATCTCAGAATAGGATCGTGAGATCCTTAGTTCCGGAGCATTCTTAGAGTTGAGGCTAATTTCAAATTTACCGCCCACATTGGTAAGCATAAAGTCCGGAATAATGTACTGCGTACGCACCAAACCATCAGCTACTCCTCCTGGCTTAGGATTGAGCTTAGTGATCAGATTTACAGCTTCTTTCGTTTCTTCATCTGTCAGATCACAACGCTTTTGAATCTTTGAATAATGTTTCTTAGTAAATTCATCGAAACAGTCCTGCATGATCCTTAACGCATTTTGCACAGTAGGATCATCGGGATGCTCCTTGCGCTCCAACTGAATCGTAAGACATTCTTGAAGATTTCTAGAGGCAATTCCTGCTGGATCAAAATTCTGGATCTTTCTCAAAATCTCCTCCAGTTCATCAATATCCGTCTCAATATTTTGGCTGAATGCCAAATCATTAATTATTGCTTCTAGGTCTCTACGGATATATCCATCATTCTCAATACTTCCAATCAACTGCTCCCCAATGATCTTTTCTCTATCATCTAATTTGAGGTAACTTAACTGTGAGACGAGTTGCTCGTGAAGTGAGGACTGACTCGAAATAGGCATTTCCCTATCTTCTTCATCCGCATTGTAATTGCCGTCACCTTGCATTTTATAGCCACCATACTCGTCGTCCAAGTAGTCGTCTATATTTACATCACGGTCATCCTTTAGAGGCTCCTCTTCATAATTATCATCAAATTCCTCGTCTGCATTATCCTTTTCTTCTGTTTTTCCTTCTTCCAGCGCTGGATTAATCTCGAGTTCTTCTTCGATTCTGGTATCCAATTCAGCTGTTGGCACCTGCAGCGATTTGATAAATTGTATTTGCTGAGGCGAAAGCTTCTGGGAAAGTGACTGGCTAAGATTTAACTTTTGCATTAAGTATTTGGTAAAACCTGCTGTTTGGGTTCAAAAAAGGCCTTTTCTCTTGAAAAAGCCCTTATGCCAAAGTTAGGAAAAACGAGCAATTTTTTGATAAAAAGCTTATTTAATCGTTTTTTTGCATTCCTTTAAATTATTCGCAGGAATTAATTACTGCATTAACAAATCACCAAATGGCATTTAACAAACGAGTCAAAATCAAGACCATCCTGGACACGAATCCGATTGGAACAGAAGTGACGCTTATGGGCTGGGTACGTACAAAGAGAGGAAACAAACATGTTTCATTCATTGCACTGAATGACGGCTCTATTATTACCAATTACCAAGTGGTGGCTGACCCAAATTTGATTTCTGAGGAAGTCTTAAAAAAATGCACCACAGGCGCTTGCTTGAAAGTAACCGGAAATGTGGTAGAGTCTCAAGGAGCTGGACAAAGCTCTGAGCTAAATGCTACAGCAATAGTAGTATTAGGCGAAGCTGATCCTGAGAAATATCCGCTACAGCCCGAAAAAGCATTCCATGGAATTTCTTCGGGAAAATGCTCATTTGAGAATGCGTACAAATACTTTCAGCGCAGTGTTCAGAGTAAGACATGCATTGGCTTATGCTGTACATAAGTATTTCAACGATAAAGGCTTCTTTTATATACATACACCTATTCAGATCCACCGCA
>NZ_JBVVUG010000010.1:0-74233 GCF_055809615.1 Algoriphagus sp. 10J20-15 | reverse complement strand
GGGCTTCTGCGGCCTGAAAAGAAAGGGATAAAATTCCCAGTATAACGAACACTAGCTTTCTCATGGTGCCAATAGATTAGGTTTAGCAATTTTTCTCAGCACCAGCACATTTATCTCCTCTTCTCTCAGAATCAGGTCTAGCCCATTTGCCAGCAGAGCTTGCTTTAGGCTTTCCACATCTGAAAGATTGGCATCCAGCCTCAGATCAATCGGATAATCAATTCCGGTCAGGTTGATAAATGGATAAGGACTGTTTCTTTGAAATGCCGCATTGAGGTGGTACACAAACCCCTGCAAGGGATAGTTAGTCATATCCAACCCCTGTTTGGTGCTGTAGGATTTCTCAGCCTCTGATGCAGGCGGATAGCTTGTTCTTTCCTGCTGGACCAGGGCATAGACCATCCACTTTTTATTCTCCACCTCGGCCTCTCTATGCGGAAAGTAACGATCCAGATCTTCCCTCATCATGCGGTAAGGATCCGCATGGGCAGGTGCAATCAGTTCATACCCGAATACATGGTTACCTTCTGCCATCCATTCCTCGTAGTCCCTGCCTACTTTATCAGACCAGAGTTCCTCCGGATCAAAACCTATGGTGTCCACACGGTTTAGGCTGTAGTAGTCCTCCCGGCTCTTTTCAGAATAAGCAAGGCTATAATGGTATAGCAGGGGAAGGTTGATAATTCTGATTTGGGACATCTCCTCGAACTGCTGGGTAAGAGAACCGTGGACTTCTGGGATATATCCCGTCATGGCAGACCGGTACCAGATGTTTTTATTCTGCACCTGAGGTGCTCCCGAAATAAGTTTTTCCTCCTTGGCAAGTGAGATTTTATTGTCTTTCTTTTCACGGAATAACACTTCCCCATTTGCCAATAGCTGCTCAATATTTGTGTAGGTAAGATCTTCGATACCTGTAATGGCCACCACTTTTCCTTCAGGATCGAGCACAACCACATGGGGAATCACCGAATGGGGAAAGTAGGCATCCGCATCTTCCGGGTGCAATCCACCACCAGCGGTAATCCTACAGCTTGCAGTCGCTTGTTTCCTGAAATAGTCTCAGTGATTTGATCTTCGCCAAAGACAGTGATTGGCAACACAGCAAGCCGGTCACCGTACTTCTTCTGAATAGCATGCAGCCGACGCAGGGAAGCGATGCTGGCTGTACAGGTAGGAGCCCAGAATTCCAGGATCACATACTTGCCCCGGTAATCATCCAGCCGCAGCTTATCCGAATCATAGTGTAATACATCTGAGAATTCGATCCCGGAAGGAATCTCATCCCCAATGGTAAGTGTATCCGGGTAGGCAGAAGAGCTTGCGCCCTCCTGCCCTGGGATACACGGTGGCCGATAAACCAAATCTTTGCCTGGGGGTGAATCCGCAGCTTGCGCCTTGCGCAGTGTGCTTATGGGTAGACATAGCAATCCCATTAAGCAGATGAGTAGTGTTTTTTTCATGCTTTTAGATTTTAAGCTGGAAGAGGACAGGGTGTCTGGGTGGTCGGGGTCCGCGATGTCCGAGGTCCAAATACTTCGACTTAGCTCAGTACAAGAGCTGGAAACAGAAGTAGGCAGTCGCAGTGGCAGAAGTCAGAAAGCTAAAAGCTAAAGTCAAATCTGAAATCCTAACCACCGACCTTCAGGTCATTTTGAAGGAGTTCCGGCTGGAAAAATCTCAACTCTAACTTCTTGACTCTCTTGCTCCAGCTTCTTGTCTCCTGGCCCTTGTCCCCAACTTCTACCCTCCAATTACTTTGTACTTTGTACTCATACTTTGTACCCAATACAATACATTCTCCTCCCACCTTGCTCCTACCTGAACAGCAATAGTGAATAAGAAATAAAATGAAGTAACGGAGCTGTTATGGTTGGCTACACGGATCTCCATCATCGTGTAACGTCCTCAATAATCGGGATCGAGAACTCCCTGATCTGTATGGATAGTCCCACCAAACATACAAAGCCCAATCGGAAGCAATCAGAGAAAAAAGTGCCCCAATTTTTACCGGATTCTTAGGCTTCAGAGGATACAGACGATCTACCGCGGCGATGCCAATTTCCATGGAATGAATATAGGTAAAGCAATTTGTCCCGAAGTAAAATTGCGCAGACAGGTCATTCTTCCAGATACTGATCCCGGGAAGCAACTTATTCCAGAAAAAATCAAGGTCTGTTCCATGATACTTGGGTTATTACTATAGTCCCCAAGAAAAAAAGCCATTGGAGTGGACTCTCCTTCTTGCAGAAACTGAGGTACGGCCAAGCACCTTAGAAATGAGCAAGCGAGTAGCCCACGCCAATGGCGTGAGCATTCTCACCTTTGTCTCATTTCTACTTTCGAAAATTGGCCGTTTTCAGTTTCGAGACTCAAGTGCGAATACTATGGAATCAGATATTCCACAAATATTAGGTTTCAACTTTTGAAAACCTAGGTTAAATATAAGAATAAAAATAACACGTTGGATTAAAGACCAACATTTTTTAACCGCTTTTTAAAGACTTTTGAAATCTGATAGCAAAACTTGCAATGGAATCAGAGGAGAAAAGAAAAATTCTCAAAAAACTTGGGGAAAAATTAGCAGGATTAAAAAAAGCTCAAAAACTGAGCTATAGGCAATTAGCAGCAAATTGCGACATCGATTATGCTGATTTAAAAAAGTACGAAAAAGGAATTGATATTAAATTTAGCACCCTTTTAGAACTTGCTAAGCTTTACAAAATCAATCCAAAAGACCTTATTGACCTAAATTACGATATTGATTTTACTGAATCAGAATGCAATCAGGAATGAGGAAATAGCAAACGTTTCAGAAAATTGGATTTAATTTCTGTAATTCTCAGTAAGAGGAATGTTGTAAGGAAAGGGAATAATTTAATTGCATAGAGGGATCTTCTCTTTTATAAGGATAACCTAAGTAAAGAACTAGTGTCTTGACAAACACTCCCCCTGCCTTTATTAATTTAAAATAGTTAAAACTCCAAATTGAAATCTATTTTACAATAATAAATGTCGTCATTCGGCACAGAGTATCCCTCAGTATTATAAATAGATGCCTTAGCATATGCCAATTGAATGTCCTCATTTTCTAATGCTGCTAAACCTGCCCCAATTGTAGATAATTTATTATTTAAAGGCGCTACAACCGTATTAAGATCTTTTAACTCCTTGGAGCTTATATAATTTAACAATTGTATTTTTGTTTGACTAGGATCCCTTAAAGAAAACTTAAACTCTCTAGCCTCAGGGTGTTCATTTATTAATCTTTTATGTCTTTCACAGTTAATCCTCATGTGATTATCTTGAATTGGTTCATCTCCGAATCCTAGAGTTATAATATCGAATTCGTATTCTTCAATTATTTTTCTTGTTCTCTCAAATTCGAACCCAAATAAAATAATAAGGTGATTCTTTTTTGTTGGGTCAGTAAAGCCTGGATATCCCAAAATTGTTCGAATTTCATCAACTCCTTTTGACAACCACTTATCCGATTCATTTTCCATATTGGAAGAATACTCTTTTGCCCCAACATAGCATATTCGTATTTCGCCTAAATTTTCTTTTCTAAGATGAATGATTCTCAATAATACAAGTAATGTTTCATGGGTAAATGTAGTTGTATCAATGGCCAAATTTGGTTTTCCATGATAATTTTCTGCTATTTGATCAAAAAGTTGAATTATTTTTAGATAATTGTGAATTGGATCATAAGAGTTCAGCTCGATTAATTTCGTACTCCCCTCCGCTAATTTGGACAGTTTTTCCGCATTTAGTCGAATAGCTTCAACTTCATTGCTATTGTAAAAAACAAATCGGCTTTTGGGTTCAAATTCTAAAGCTAATTTAGGAATCACGAAACATCGTTCTTCGAAACTGGAACAACTAATAAACACATCAATTTTATCTTCTTTTGCTTGCTGAGAAAACTCATCATATGTAAATACCTTTTTCATTTCCCTTGAATTTGTAGTTCATCAAACAATGAAATTTGATTATCATCAACAGCTCCTTTAATTTTTGGAATCATTACCTTTATAAAACCTAGTGGGTCAGTAAGCGACTTTTTTAATATTTCAGAATCCATAAACTTGTAACCAGCAAAACTGGATGGGTCAAGTTTGAAAAAAGGAGATAGAATCCGATTTAAAATATATAACCTAGATTTGCCTGTGCCATATTTATTACCAATCATGGATTTCTGAATATACCCATGTTGAACCCCCAAATCCAATATCTTTCTCAATTCCTCATCAGGCTCATCATTTAATGCTACTGAAAACACGCGCCTTTCAGAAGCATCAGAAACAATTATTTTTTGAAATAGCCCACCAATCCCTATTATAAGATTTCTCTAATTTATCCATATCACTCTTGTTTTCTGCCTCATCTCTGAATTTATCAAATTCACTTTCCATCTTCTTTCGGGAATAGTTTTTTATTTCACTATCCTGAATTGCAGAATCAATAGCAACAATTTTATCATTATCATCTTTGGCAATTTGAGCCACATACATTTCAGATGCAAAATCAATAAACTCTCTAATGATACCAGAAGAAATATTTACAAGTTGTTTGAATCCAGCGTAACTGTAGGTGTAACGATTACCTTTTAAACCTTTAATAAAATCTGGTTCAGCATAGCGATATGCAAAATCATATGCTTGTTTTTCGTTAAGCCCCTCTTCAATTTTCTTTTTAGTATACTTTACTTTAAGTTCTTCAATTCTCTTTTGTTGCTCTTTATCAGGTGGAAAAAAAAGTTCTGGGTCAGTAACTTCGTAATTATGTTTTTCCAGCCTCTTCTCTACAATTTGATATACTCGACTGTAGTAAAGGTCTTTTTTCGTAGTATATATATCGTTCATATTAACTTCAGAATAATCATGAGGCGTATCTATCCTAGATCCGTTAATCGTACTATAAACCTTGTATTTGAGTTGAGTGGAAATTTTTAGACTGACTTCATTCGTTGTCCTTAAAGAGACCCAAGAATTCAAGATTTTCCTTTGTACTATCATCAATTCATCAGCATCATCAATTAAAAGATAAATGGGTTTTGATGGCATAAAAGATAATTCCCTGAAAGCTTTTAATATTTCGAATAAAAATTCACTATAGAGTAACAGAGTTCCATTATATGGTACCGAGCCAGTTGCACCTATAAGCTTCTTAATGTAGCCCTGCTGAAACTCACTTGAAATATCTCGAAGAGTATTGATAATTTCTTCAAATATTTGAGATAAGCTCAATCCCTGATCAATGTCCTTTGTGTTACCGTAACCTGCATATTTGAGAAATCTATTGAACACATCATTGTAAAAACTTGATAGGGAACTTCTGTTCTCGTCATTGTCGTTAAAATTAGCCTCTGAAAATTCTTTAAATATGTATAACGAAAAATGAATTACCATATAATGTTCATTCAATAATGCTTCCCCATGTTTGTCATTTAACTTTATGTCTTGTTTATTAAGGTGTCCTTTTTTAATAGGAATATAAACTCCAAAATAATTTAGCTCTGTTAAAGGTCTTGGGGTTTCAAGCTTTTTGGAATTTTCATTCACAAGTACCTGACAATCAGGTTTCATAAAACGAAACATCATAACTTTTTCCAGATCCTCGTGCTCCATTAATAAACGTATGCCCAGAAACAGGAACATTGTAATACTCACCAAAAACTGGAACAAACAAGTCTATAACATCTTGTGGTGAAATATCATCTGGATATTTAAATTGAAATGGGTTAGTATTAGTCATGCTTATGAAATTCTATTTAAAAGGTTCTCCCCATTGATTCTCGATCCATCATCTTGATATTTAAGTTCATCATCACAAAACGAGAAGATATCTCCTGATCCTGAAGGATAACCATTATCATGAAGAGTGAAAGTTATATCTGGATGAACTTGTAAATGTTCAAAATCAATACTTTCCTCCTCTTCATTTATATCATTGTAAAACTCTATTTCCACCCAAATTCTATCAATCTCAATCATACCCTTCCAGAACTTAGCACAGTAAATCCGTTCATGATGCATTTTCAAAATTCGGCTATATATTTCATCTAATAAGTAACATTCAATTACTTCATCATTCCCATTTTCAGAAATTAATTTTCCAAATTTCCTCGTTGCATATTTTTTCGGAATCTTAAAGTGAATTTCAATGGTCAATTTATTGTGATCTACCTTAACAGAATCTAGACACGCCGAAAAAGCATGAAAAACCTCGCTTCCTTTTGTTAATGTTCCTTGATTTAGGCTGAAAATATCTGCACGTTTCTTTTCATCGGCCAATTCATCAGCAAATCGTAGGATCGCCGCTAATAATTGCAACCGGACTGTATAACCCTCAGATGTTATTTGAGGTTTAATTTTCCTTATGGTGTTTTTATTAGTACTTCCATTCTTATAAATAACCTTACCTCCATGCACATGGGCTATGTCATAAATATTCCTTGCTTCAGTCGAATCAAATAAAATAGGTGTTAACCCTTCTTTTACAGCATCAAATACTTTTGCCTCATGCCCTACACGCCCAAAGAAATTTCCAATGTCATGAACTTGGATCGCATTTAACAAAAGGAAAACTTCACGAGCATTTAAACTATAAATGAAATTGGTTGTATCATCTTTCCCATTATCCAAAAGCTGGCTAGCACGTTCAATAACGGCAGCGATATGTTCTGGTCCATGGTCATTTAACCATATTATTTTATCAAGTTCGTCCTTGGCTTTAATTTCATTGTAGATAGCCTGTTTCGTTACTTCTTTGTGAAGACCTTTATCCAAATGACTCTTAAAAACATCATATTTCGAAAAAAAAGGAAAATCATCCCCTCCCCTTTTCAGGAAGCTCTTATTAGGCTTTTTTAGCCATTCGTCCAAAGTTGAATTTTTAAGGTTCATGCCTCTTTGGTTTCAATCAATTTCCTAAACAAACTTTCCGCTAATATCGGAGGAACAGCATTACCTACTTGTTGTTGCTTTTGATCCAATGAACCAATAAACTCATAATGGTCAGGAAATGACTGTAATCTAGCTGCTTCCCTTACTGACAAACCCCTATTTTCTGTGGGATGGATAATCATGCTTTTCCTATAATTAGCAATAATTACAGCTGGCTTATTTTCAGCAAGTCGTCTGTAAATGCTACTATGGCATCTTGTATGGTCTTTGTAATTCCCCATAAGTTCAATTGGAATGTCGTGCCAGTTGCTTCCTTGATTTATATATTTGTATCTATTAAGTACTATATCAGAGTTCTTAGAAACGTAGTTTTGGGTTACAATTTTCTTGTTTCCTCTTAATTTCTTTGCATAAGATGAAATTGGTTTGGTCTTGTATTTGAGCTTATTTACTATTGAACCGTTTTTCAATTCAGGTAAATCTGATAAAGCTTCGGATACAGTCACTGGATTACCTGTATATTGCCCAACAGGAAAATCAAATGCGATCCCATGCTTAGATGCTACTATAAAAATCCGTTCACGTTTTTGGGGAACACCAAAATCAGCGGCATTTAGGATTTTTACACTTGGAGTATATTTCAAATCCCTCAAATCCTCACAAATTGCTTTCAAAAAAAAACCACTATCCATTTTTTTTAGGCCTGGAACATTTTCAATCACGACCCAGTCAGGATTAACCAACTTTACAGATCTTAAAAATTCTTTGAAAAGCCAATTCTTTGGATTTTCCTGTGTCCTCGTTTTCCTGTTTGAATAGGAATAACCTTGACATGGCGGCCCTCCAAATAAAACTACTGGCGTATCGCCCCTTTCAAAATTAAATTCTTTAATATTCTGTATTTCATCAATTACTACAGTAGTCTTCTTATGGTTATACAAGTAGGTTTGAGCTGCGTACTTATCACTCTCTATAGCCAGGCGAACATCAATACCAGCCATTACCGCTCCAGTTGCCATCCCTCCTGCACCTGCAAAAATTTCAATTCCAATCATTCAATTTATCTATATTAGTATTTTTAGGACAACCCGTGAAGTTCATGACCTCATATAATATCATTACAACTTTAACGCTGTTTCCTTCCTCAGAATAGCCTTTTAAAAGTAAATATCAAAGACTTAGTCCATAATAAAAACTTAGTCCATAATCTTGAGTAAATGCCAAAAAGAAACTCAAAATATCATTGCAACACCTATATCATTAGATAAACTTGAGACAGAGGAGCCCAAACCTAATTGCTAGCTAGAGCTTATCTTCTTCCACCCAAATCAAAAATGTCAGCTGTAGATATTTCATGGTCGGTCAATTCTGGTATTTTTATAAATTTAATGTTTCCACGAGCTCTTTCTACTTTATTTTGAATATTAGTAAGAAGTTCTATCAATTCATATTGAGAAAATTCAACATTTCCAACTGTTCTCTTTCCCAAAAGTCTCTATAACCATTTGAGCTTGGCTGAAATTCAATTATCAAAGTTGGTTTATTACCCAATCGGAGCAATATTTCTTCTTGAAGTCCAATGGAGGTTTGCTTGCATTTTTTGATTTGCCCATTCCTCTATTTTTGCAATCTCCTCTTTAACGGATTTCAGCTTTGCAATTTCAGCATCGATAATTCCTGCATTGTTTTCTAATTTATGCTCAAGATCCTTGTAGACTTCATAAAGCATATAAACTGATCCTTGGTCAATCCAGTCAATATCTACCATTACTGCTGATTTATGTAATAAATTGTATTTTTTAAAATTTAATTAATTTAAAAATTTTACTAATCTTCACGAGAAATAAATTGGCGTTCTCCCTCTATATTTCCTATTCTAGCAATTGAATGTGACGCAAATCCCCGTGCTGCCATAAAAAGCTGCTTGACGCTAACAGGTTTCGAGAACATCTTGACCCCGTGGATATTTTGGCGCTGACCATGCCATGCATTTCGTTCTAAATGCGCAACTTTGAAAGATTATTTAAAGTAGGTTAGATTTTATTCCTTTACTCAAAAATTCGCCTTTCAGGTCTAATCTCTAGTAAGGGTTTAACAGCCTGATCCAATAAAGCATAGGCTAAAGTTCCCTCCATCCTTTTCGGTCTAATTCCCCACCAGTTTCGGTTCAAACTGTGTCAGTATAGACAAGCTGTTTCGGTACTCTCTTCTTCTTTAGTCAAGTTAAAGTTTAAGGAAGCAGTCTCACATAAATGTCAAAACCGAATTTTTGAGTTCCACTTATTCTTATTTAGTGGTATTGAACCTCCTGATGCCAAATTAAGGTATATGAAGTTCCATTCCGTGTGGAGTGTCTGAGAAAGCCCAATCAAAGACACCCATATACAATTTACCAAAGGATGTACTTTCCTTCTTCCCATTGTGATGAAATTTCGTTCATCAACTTCTGAGCTTCTGCATCGGAGATTTGTTGGACGTTTCCGTTTATTGGATAATGTTCATACATAGTCTATTTGTTTTAAATATTATTATTAAAAGGGTAGAATTTTCCCATTAGGCAGGTTCAACCCCCGGTTGCCGATTAATCTTCACTGGGCCTGAGTGAAGTCTCTCGACCCATCCTGTCATGGCGTATCCTGACAGGTGACTCTTCATGCATACTCCGCTCCTGTCATCATGATGAAGACCGTCTGCGCACTTAGCTTAGATGCTAGCAGGAAGAAGGCAAGAAATAGGAAGTAATGAAGGAGTTTCTTCGTCAAGGTTATGCTGGGTTGGTGGGCACTAGAACTAATTCGTGGGTAAGAAAGTAGTTTTTGAAGTCAAAAAAAATACCCTGTGTAGGGTATATTTCATCATTTATTCTTCTGATTATCTTGTATGATGAAGTTTTTTGATTGGTCCACACTATTTTTTCTCTTTATCCTTCTAGGATCGTGCTCCGAAGACAGAGAAACCTAATATTTCAAAAGATCCACTAATCGTGGAACGAGATAGTCTTCTCTCTATCTATGGAAATCAAATTCGTCATGAGCGAGAATTGGAATACCTGAAAGTATTTGAGTTCGGAAGCACAGATCACACCTATCTCTACGGTAAGTCTGAGGGAAAATTCTGGCTCGCGGGTTATTTGAATCTCCAAATCAAAAAACCGCTGAATATCAAGTAGACCTAGATCCTGAATCAACTATTCAGGATATCTATTACAACCCTGTAGGTCACGGCTATTTAGCTGCAGGATTTGAATTAATAGAAATACTAGGTTATGATCCATCAAATACGTCTAAAGATGCTTCTATTTCGAAAAGCATTTTGAGATTTAATTTTGATGATTTTGCCTTTAAAAGTTCTACCTCCTACTTGCTATTAAGATGAATTGACTATTCTGGAATATGCGAGAAGGTGGAAGGGTGGATTTCTCACTTGAGCACAGTGGTATAGTCAGCGAGTTTGGAAAAAATAATACACAATATCTGAGTACTGACTTATCTGAAAGTATACTTTGGGATTGCAGAGCACAAACCTCCCCCTCCGGCTGGTGTTTTATATTTTGATGTGGATTTCTATTTGACTGTAGGTGAGCATTCAGTTGGTGGATTTGACTATAGCATCTGTAAAATCCTGGACTAAGAATATTTTGGATTTTTATGGAGTAGAAACCTGCCCTGGATGCACTTCCTCAATCAAGCTGCTTAACCAGATTGATGATAATATAACGGTCGAGATGAACCTGAATGGGGAACTACGGAAAGTGGTAATGAGATACAGAACTGGGGAAGTACTTTCAAATGTATTATTATGACTGTCCAATTAAACCTCTTTATTAAAAGGTGGTTTTGATTTATTGAATCTTATTCTGACATAGTATGTCCGAGAAAGGATAAAACATTTTCCTCGAAGGTTTAAAATAAATTGATATTTAGGCAATGGTGAATATGTACAACTGGGCAGCCATCTGCAGTGAACTGAAAGACCTTGAGAAGCGTGTAGAAGGTAAAATAAGCCGGATCTATAGTGAGAACCCAGATCCACTCCCACATGCCCGAATCTATAAAGGAAAACAGATAGGTGCACTGTCGAGGGCTCTAAGACAGTTTATTGAATTAGAGACGAAAAAATGCAACTGTCCTGTTGCAAATGCTGCAAGATGTGGGGGTGAAGTTGAAGGCGGTGAGGTGAGAATAGTACAAATCGATTCTTAAGCAAAATATAATCTTTCCGATATATTTTCTCAATAAATCTTGACCTGACCTTATAATTGATTTACTCATAAAATGGATAGGTAGAAAATTGTTAAGTAAATAAAATCAAAAGGGGTGAATATTGAATTACATATATAAAAAGTTTAATTAGGAAAATTTGTAAATATTAGAATTATCTATTAATCTATCTAAAATATTATGTATCTCAGAATTACTAAATTGTCTTGAGTTTTTTAACATACAATATATATTAGAATACTCATTATAAATGTTTGTAGCAAAAATACCAGTATCATCTGTGCCTACTACTATTGGTGGTATATTCATACCATCCCTTCCCCATTTTATCCAATTAATTAGGTGATATGTTTCAAAATTTTTATGAAAACCAATTCGAACATTACTACTTGGCAAAGTCTCTATTATAATTTTTTTTATAGCAAGCCAATTCAAAACTTCCAATTGGAGTGACTGCAAATCGTTTGAATTAAAAACATCAAAGATATTAATGATTTTCACTTCATCATACAGGGCCAAACTTGCCTTATTGTGATATTTTTTGAATAGTTTGTAAGGCAGAAAAGACTCCAATTCTTTTCTGGATTTAAACTTGTAGTCTCTCAAAATGAGATTCCATTCTTCTTTATCGAAATAAGGAAATAATTTTAAACTCTCAATATCCGGCTTAAAAGAGTTAAGGGGATCATACTTTCGCATCTTCCAGGAAGTCTACCAAGTCCAACGTTGAGTAGGATTCTCCATAAATGTAAGTACTCCATCTAGCAATTTCTTTTTCTAATGGAACTCGCAAATGAGCTAATTTTAGAATGTTTTTTTCAGAAATGAAACTAAAGCCAAAAATCAAATCATCTAAATAATGACCAATCTTCATATTTATTGACTCACCAACTACCTCATGCCAAGTTTCAATTGATACACCTAGCGCCAGAAACCATGTCCAATTCCATCTCCATTTGATAACCCACAAAATTCGACAGCTTCAAAAACAGCTCGAATACCTCCGAGTATGTGAAAAAAATCCTCACCTGCATGAAAGGTAAACTTATTAAACCCCTTCTTTCTCAAAAGTCTATATACAGGAGCAAAAACCTCAGGCCCTGCATGAAATTCATTGGCAGCCGACATCAATACCAGTGATTAAACTCCTATACATTGGAGAAACAGTTTTCAATCTGGTTAAAATCTTTGCCTTATTCCAGTATGTCTACTCTTAAATCCCTATGTCTAATCGGCAAATGAGGATTTACCATCGGGTGCTTTAATGAAATGAGCTATTAACTTCAAGTCAGAATCTTTAGAGCGGAAATACCATGTTTTTTATTTAAAAGTATCTGAAGTAATTAAGCCAACCTTTCTTGATATTCACCAAAAAAGACAACAAATCTTTTGAAGTCTTTTTTGGAGAAAAACGGCCCTCAAGAAAACTAACAAATCCCCCCTTGTTACCCCTGTATCGCAAAAATCTTATCAGAATAATTTGTTTCTATATTTTCTCTAAAGCCATTAAGAGTGTGTTTTTGAAATTGCTCAAATCCATTTGGGAGCCTTTGCTGAACAACCAATCTATTCGTAAGCCCAAGGATCAAAAAATAATAATGCAATACAGAACTCAAATAAGAGTAGGGATTCCCCTTTAGATGATTAAGCACCAAATACAATCATTAAAGATTCTAATGCCATCCCATTATACTCTTGCCCAGGTAAAGCAGAATAAAATGGATGCTTATTTCCCAATACCCATCTCATCAAAATTGTCATTTCGTAGTATCTCATAGTAAAAGATTTAGACAACTCATCTTTAAAAAGAAATTCATAAAAATACAAGCGTATTTTTCTTTGCTGTCAACAATAAATCAAAAAAATACTTAGGAGTCAAAAAAGGAGATTCTTGGAGATACTGTTCACGCACAATAACATGTCTATCAAAAAAACTGAAATAATCACTATAGGCCAAAATTCTATTTGAAATAAATTTCTGCCAAATAACATCTGTGTCTGTACCACCATTTAAATGAATATGCAAATCATTAAATCCTGCTCTTACTATTTAGATACAAATTATTACTACTTGGTATCGCTGTATATCTAAAATTAGAAACAAAATACTTAGAATAATAATCAAATACATTTCCACTATTAATCCCAGAAAGCTGCTCAGATAAATAATAACTCTTTAAAGGCAAAGGTGGAACGAAAGTCAACAACTCCTGAAATTGCATTCCCTTTGCCAAACTGGATTTTGACATAATCACTGTCAAGACAAAAAAAATCCAGAGCTAACCCGAGTAAACCCCATCCACTAAACAACTACCAAATGAAGGAAAAGAAGAAAAATTACTATCCAAAAATGTTTTATAATAATGATCTGGAACCCTAGGATTCCCATTACCCTAACCTAACAAAAATTCGAGATTTAATATCTTGAAAATTAACCAACTTACACATCTTGTAATCGGGACAAAGAACTATCGTCTAAGAACAAATACTTAAGAATATAGGTTTCCATTTTTTCTAGAATGATACAATCAACGAATTTTTCAAAATTTTTCATTGTAACATTCTTAACAGAATATTTTGATAAAATACTTTCTAAACGCTCAAAAGGAAATTTTTGAAACTTCAGTTTTAGATATTCCATTGCTTTCCAATAGCACCCAACTATATTATTATAATGTCATTCCTATTCCCACAAAAAGAAAGTAGACATTGAACGATCTCCTCTAAACCTCACTGATCCCTTCTTTGACTTAACATGCACTTCATCCAAAAAATGAAAAACATTCAGTTCTAGACTTAAATTAACCTCAGAATCTGTCATGAAGAAAAACTGATACAACAACTCTGGCTTTAGATAGCTCATAAGTAGAGGCGACCGGAACATCCAATCAAAAAATCTCAACTTGAGTTTTGAACTTCTATAGACAGTAAGATTGTGAACAAAATTTTTCTCACTAAATATCGTGTTATCAGTCCTTAACCTTGAGAAAAATTCGCGCATATTCTCTTGCCTCTTCTATTAAAAGTGCATTAAGCAGCGCAATCAATTGAAATTGAAAAATCTCACCTAAACTTCTATTTTTTGCTCTATCTTCAATTGTAGTCAATGCATAAAAATACCTTGTAGAAAGTTTTCCCAATATGTGTACTGCAAAAGACAAATCTGAAGGAGCAATTTTAAACCAATTTTCAAGAGAATTTTGCAGCAATAAGAAATTAACACTATCTGGAAAATAGAAATCAAATGAATCCTCCTCGAAATCGTCTTCTCCCACTTCTTCGAATCCCCATCAAAATTTGGAGTAACATAAGTTCTAAGATGTGACAATTCTGACAAAGCACTATCCAAGTTTCCTTCCTTATACTTTACTATTACATCACCAATTATCCCTAATAAAACGTATGATGAATAGGTCAGTAAGGAACTATTCTTATAAGCAAACCTATTTATTGATAGTGGAAAACAAGCCAAATATATTTGAGAAAGGTTCGCTCCACGGTGCCTGAGGACATGATCGATCCTCCCTTCTGAAACACCCTTAGCCACTTTGTCAAATCCATATAGTGGAATAGTGCCAGCTACTAAAAGACTATCAGTATTCTTTGACTTTCTCGAAGTACTCGTGCTCCTAGTATCAATCGATCCTCTTAGATAAGCCGTAGTTCTTCCAATAGTATCCTTTAAAGTATTATCATTACCTAAAATATATTTATTCGCTAAATCTTCAATTGACCCCAATCTAATCCCTTCATTATAATTCATTCCTGATCAATCGCCTACCATCCGATTTTTCATCTTCTGTAAAAGGGATATAGACACTTAAATTCCTCAAATATCCAATTTTCAAGAAATAGTCAAATATCAAATGCAAATTATTATTACATATATATCTTGAAAGCAAAAAATTAAAAACCAAAATAGATGAATTAATATTGCTTCTAGTTGAGACAGGAATCAATTGATAAAACTCATTTAGGACGTTTTCCCTCAAAAGAAATTTCAAAATGTTTCTATTGATATAGATACTATTTGAAACTACATCCTTATAGTTTATACCCAACTCACCGAGTTCACTAAGAAAAGAATCAATAAACTTAAATTTTTCAAAGTAAAGTTTATCTTTCTTGGGATCCTCATTTAATAAAAATAGAATTTGAGTCCTCAATTGCAAACTCAATAAAAACCTAAGATAAGGCTGGATTTGCGATTTGTTTTGAATTCCAAAACTTTTCAAAATCTCTTTATATACATCTGAAATTTCATTACCATTCTCCTCCGCTGATGGTGAATTCTCTGCCTCATTTCTAAACACAATAAACTTGGTACTATCAAACGAAATATATTCACCAATGGTGGATAAATGAAATCGGTTCTGTGGCTGTAAGATCTTTTGAAAATATTGAGATTCAAGCTCAGTAACTAGATTATTGAAATAATCTATGCCTTTCAGCATCTTCCCTTCGTATTCTAGAATCTCTTTTCCAAAGTTAGCCCACTTTTTTTGCCTAATTAAGTTTGAATACAAAATTAGATCCCCACTTACAATTGTTATTAACTTCGGAAAATTGAAATATTTTCGAATAGTCTCCAAAACTGCTGTACCTTTTTTGAAATCCACATCTATATCATCAAACATCAATACAAATGCTTTTTTGCCTAAAATATTCAATGAAAATGTTATAAATCTTTCAAAATTATCTCTCAATTCAATGGCTGCAGTAACAGAATTTAATCCTTTATCGAACACAAATTCAGGATCTATCCAATCGTTATTATCACCAATTTCAACACCATCCAGTGAGGGAATTCCACTTGCGAGCTTTATCATTGACTGTCTCCAATTCTCATAATCATTATCCGTTACATTTCTACCATATGTAGACATGCTTTTTTTGGAATCGACATACTTACTAATCTTTGTATGAATTATAGAGATAACATTTAAAAACACATGCCCCTTCTCCTCAATTAATGTTGGGTCTACTATTTCAAGAAAACAAAGTTTATCACCATAAGAAGAATCTTTTCCATTTTCAAAATAATTTTTTAAACTCAACAAGAAAGATGTTTTTCCACTACCTCTGGTGCCTGAAATAGTTATCGTATTGTGAGTATAGATTTTTTCCTCGTTGTCTGGTTCACGAATTTCCTTTGAATTTTGAACTATTTGGTCTCTAACATTTTCGAACTGATCTTGATGGATAATGTTATAACTATCTAAAGAGAACTTATTTGCATTCTTACTGTTCTCTAAATAGATTTTTATTGGTTTAGTATTTTTTTCTGATTTTCCCATGATTTGTTAAATTATTCTGACAACTCAAAAACAATATATAATTTTATGAAAAATATATAAACAACTTAATTTTCA
This sequence comes from Algoriphagus sp. 10J20-15, assembly GCF_055809615.1. Classification (NCBI taxonomy): domain Bacteria; kingdom Pseudomonadati; phylum Bacteroidota; class Cytophagia; order Cytophagales; family Cyclobacteriaceae; genus Algoriphagus; species Algoriphagus sp. 10J20-15. The sequence goes on along the minus strand of NZ_JBVVUG010000010.1, from coordinate 57,730 downwards.
TTTGGAATTCATTTGATCCAAAATATAATGAGGAATCCCTTTAATAATTACACCTGGGGCATTTAATCCTTTATATAGACATTCATGGCTTTTCAGGGATTTTATCTTCCTTACTGTATTTTCATCTGCATTGATCAGTCCCAAAGCTTGTAATTCCTTTACAGATACATTTGGCACCTTATGGACAAACCAAGTCAATAAGGGCTCAATGTAATTAGTACCGGATTTCTTGAAATGGGACAAATATTGGGAACTTAACAAAATGCCAATTCCAAATTCCCTCCCCTTCAACAATAAGTCTTCCAAGACCGGTAGCTGGTATTCCATGATCAAATTGGCCTCGTCAATCAAAAGGTAGCTATCGATTTTTCTCAATTGGTATGTGTCTTTTGGGATAAACTCATGCTTCTTCACTCCCAGCATATAGTCACGGTACATATTCAAAAAGAAGATCATGATCATCTTGAGATTCCTATCATTGCTTGCCACACCACCCAAACTCAATACGATGGATTGGTTGAAAAAATCACTAAAACTGATCGTCTTTAAGGTATCAGATTCAAAAAACCTGGATAAAATCAACTTATTCATCAAGGAATATGGGGCATCCACTTTCCCATCAACCAATTCCCCATATTTTTCAAATATATTGGTCAAAGTAGGTGAATTGAAGTCTTTATAATTGTCCTGGTAGGGTTCATATCCCCTGTCTTCAAACGCCTCAATAACTGCCTGTAGAATATTGTTTTCTTGGTTTGGGCCTATTCCCCCATAGATCTTCTTTAGAATATCAATGAAAAACTCTCCTTTTGTCAATGCTGGATGATCATCCAAACTATTTCTGATATCAAAAAGGTTAATGGGTAAGTTATAGGGCTTTACAACTTTTGCATTGATGCTCTTTACAAAATTTTTGTCACTTTGCTTATCCCCACTTCCATCATAATCCCTCTTGGTATCCATGATCAAAAACTTCGGTGCTCCCCCCCTATTTTGATTCGGGTCTTTGGTGATATTGTAAAGCAAAGCCTTGATCAATTGGGTCTTTCCTGTTCCCAAATCACCCACAATCCCAATATTAAGTTGGTTCAAATGGGTGTTGGAAGGATGGAATTTAAATGGAATTGAACTTATTGCACCCTCCTGAACTCCAACTTCAAATAAGATTCCTTCATTATCATACCCATCTTTGGAATACTCATTTGGGTATTCAGGAGTTATGGAGTTCACATCCTCTTGATCTTCCTTACGCTTTTTTAATTCTTTCCCATTCGGCTCAGCTACCCCAAGTTCTTCCGGCAATTCTTCATGCGTTGGTTCTTTTTTATTGTATTGTTCCTGGACAAAATCATACAGAAAACCCCAATCCCCAACTTTGTCCCCTAAAAAATTAAACTTAGACTGGTCATTTCTTTTCAAAATATCCTTCGCATCACCAAATGAGATTTTCAGGGTATCATAACCAGAATTGGAACTGATTTCATCAAATTCAGTCAGTGCATAATTTGAGATCACCAAAAGTCTACCTTGGGTGTTCAATTGAATTTTTGAGGGATCATTCAAACAAGCAATTAGTTTACTCTGAATCTTTGCCCATTCCTCTGATTCCTCTGCCTGTTTGATTTTCCTGCCATAAGTTGCAAAGGCAAAGGAAATCATTTCGGAAAACAACTTGCATCGGGCATTATCCCAAATCACAGATTCCATGCTGTATTCCATTAGCTTATCGTATAAGCGATAAAAGTTCTCACACTGCTTCAACGCGGCCTCCATATAGGGTAATTCCATAGGAGAGTTCCTATACTTTACTTCTACAGCAGTCCATTTCATTCCTTCAATCTCATTGCCTTTCAAACCAAAGCTCAAAGCCAATAAATCAGGCCTTCTAATATCGGTTTTCAATGACTTACAGAGGGAGTTATATTGCTTTGTAAATGGATCAATAGGAATAAATATCGTGATGACATCCTCTTTCTTTAAAGGAACAAACTGGAAGCTTTCATCCTCGCTATTGAAATTTTGAAGCAGGTTCATCGCAGTTAGCATTCCCACTTCACCATTGGCATTCGATCCTCCTGAGGCCAAGGTTTTCAAGGTAGGAATTCCCCTGCCAGAAATTTCTTTTAGGATTTCGTTTATTTGGGCGGCACTGGTATTACCCATACCAGGAATATTCCTAAGGCTTTTTCGGACTGACTCAATTAAAAACTCTGAGTTTTTGGCGATTAAGTAAAAGCCACCTTTTGAGGAGTTTTTAGATGAATAGGATGGTAGATCATAATCCCACAACAAGTGTTTACCAGAAGAATCAAAAAAGGCCGAAGGATCAACCACACTGGAGGAGACTGCACAATAATCGGAGCTTTCCAATTTCTCCATTACACTTTTTAGGTTTGGAATTGTAGATAGGTGTCCTTTATTTTTTTGATTGACTTGGTTCTCCAAGAAGACCAACACTTCGGCCATTTGATTGGAAATGGCATCTCCATTAGAATGGTAATAATCATGATCCAATACTGTGCGGGTTTCGAAGAAGGATAGTTTACCCATATTGTTTAATCTGGAATTCCTTACTCTTTCCCTCGAAATGCACCCATTAAACAATACTGCTGAATTTTCCCAGGGATCAAACTTGAACTTTGGCTCTTCAAATGACTGATGATAGATAGATCCAAATTTTCAACTTTGCCCCCATTTGATTTATCAAACCACTTCACGCTGTAACCAGAATCCGTGGTAATCCCGATCAATGCTTCAGCTGTGGGCTGGAACTCACGAGGCCGTGAATCAAATATGTTGAGCTTTTTGCTGCCACTGGAGAACCATAGATCCCGTTCAAACCGTTTATTCGATTCAAATTTATCGTCCCCCAAATTGTTGCCGACCCAATTTTCCACCCCCTTATTGAACAACTCTGTTTCGGAAGACTCACTGTAGACCTCAACATTGATGGCATTCTGCCCAGATTTGATCTTAAATATATCAGAAAGGGATTTTTCAATTTGTGAACTGGACAAACCACTATCCAGGCCCTCGATTTCCAAACCAAGATCATCGTCGAAAAATGAGATGAACTTATCATGTTTAAGTTGGTCCAATTTGGTTGAATTCCATAAAACTCCCCAAGTCACACTCTCGGTTTCTATCGATAAAAATACCTTGGCGGTGTCTTCATTGTAATTGGAAAAATAAGAAAGAGCCAAACTATCTGGAAATTGCATAGATTCTATAATTCCTGCAGCAGGACAAGGGATAGATTTGACCAACGCTTCATACAAATAATTTTGGGCCTGAAACTGCCACGCCAATCGGATGGGATGGATCGGTGAAAGCAGGATGGCAAATGGATCATGGTGGATGACCAAATCCCCATCAACATCTGATATCGCCACCACTTCATACCAGCTTGCAATTTTTGGGCTTTCCTTTAGCCAGTTAAAATATTCTTCCAAATAGGATTTGACCATCACTGCCAACTGGGGGGAAACCGATGGTTTATACAATTCTTGATATTCAAATAGTTGGCTAGAATTTTCGGAGTTATCTGAACCAGATTCAAGAAGGAAATCGATGATTTTTCTCCTTGCACTTCTTAGCTTTTCTGGGACAAGGAATACTTCCTTTGACGGCCTAAAATCAACATTCAGCTCCCCTAATGAGATCAAAGCGGATATATCCCAATCAGGCTTGGAGAAATTTGACTTATAATCAACCCCAAGTATCAAGGGGTAACCAGAGTTTTGATCATTTTCAAAAATCCATTGTTGAAGTTGGTGGAGCTTAGACCAAGATTGGTAAACTGAAATTTTCTCATTAATGCCCTTGGGTGAAATGTTTTGGAGTATCAGTTTCTCAATCACGTTTTTCGCCCCGATGGGATCATCTTCACTTACCATCAGAGTTATCTTGATAACATGCTTGTATTTCTGTCTTAGGTTTTTCATCCTTAATTCAAACTCAACCGAATCATCGATGTCAAAAACAAAAGACCCCACCCCATCTTCAGGAGCAATTATATTCAATGGGAAAGACTGATCATCTTTAAGTTTTAGAGTGCATTCTTCCAATTGGAACCTTTCCTGATCCCAATAAAATTTAAATTCATGGCTACCAGAATTACTCAATATGCCATTGGAAACCCAAATTTTATTGTTGGATCTATTATCTTTTTTGAAGGTCAGTTTGGATGCTTTCTGCAATTGGACTACATCAAAAACAAGACCGGGCTCATAATGGGCAAGACTTATAATTTTTTGGGTGGTATCCTTAAAACCTTGCTTCCTTATCCTATAGGAATAGAAATTCTTGTGGTCCGATGGGGTATCTCGACAAATAACAGTACCATTTTGCACCTCTTTTTCAATCGTAGCCAGTAACTCGAATTTATTTCCTTTCTTGGATTCTACTTCAAAATCGGCGTCCCCAGGATTATCAAAACTAATTTTAAGTAGAACTTCATCCAGTACCACAGGACAGGGCATGTTGTTGTTGAACAAGGCATTTATTACCTCGATTTTTCCTTGGCCAGAAACAGGTTCCTCTTCTTCAATAATTTCTTGCCAGGTATCAAGCTCCAATTTTAACCAATGCTCAAAACCTTCTTCCCAATTTAACGAAGAGTAAAAGTATAATGGGCAATCATTAAATTGGATGGAGGAGGAAATGGAAGCAATATGGTGCTTCAAATGTCTGAGTGAGGTTTGGATATCTTCTGGCAATTCTTTTTCCATCCAAGACCTAAAAGTTGTATTGGTCCCTATATTATCAAAACTGAAGGCAATTTTTTGAAAACACTTGATGGATTTATCAAAATCCATAGATCCATTATCTGAATAGTTTACAAAACCCAATAAAAAAGAGAGTGATTTGAGGTCATTTACAGAATCGTTCTCCGAAATGGATTTCAATACGTTCCAATTGAAATTTTTGGATCTGTTAATGGAACTGATCATGCTAAAAGATCTTAGGGCCTTTTTTATCTCATCGTATTGACCATCTGAGATATAAATATTCTTATTGGCCAGGGAATTCCTCAATAAGTGATCAATAAACTCTTGGTCTACCCAATCATTTTTGTCCACGTCCTCATTTATACCAATTGCCTGTAGACTAGACGAATTTGATTTGTCCAAAAGGGTGCCTTCTGAAAGAATGACTAGATACTCATCCAAGTTGGAATTGTTCCTTAAGTTCAAAACATAATCCTTTCCACAGATGCCACCCCTACTCGATCCGGAGCGTTAACCCAGTCCTCCAGCTGGCGATCATATAAGATTGTAGGAATATTCTTACCATTTATGGACAGCCCTCCGTCCTCCAACAATTCCTCCACAAAATCCTTGGCAACCTCAAAAGGAAGTCCTTTTAAAACAATTCGAGTTTGCTTCCCTCTTTCATTGCTATCCCCTCCATTAAAATTCTTGGAAATATAGCCTTGGATATAACTATTAAATTTCTTCATAAATCAATTAAATGGGTTTATGATGACCATTCCCCCTTCGGCATCTGGTGAGTCACCTACTACTTGCAGGGTAGTGAGGGTCGCTAAAAAATTACTGACCAATAGTTTATTGGGACTTATAAAAATCCCATATCTTTTTAAATGATCCAAAAGGTCATTTATGGTCCTATTTTGATCAAAACCATGACAACAGCAGTAGACCAAAGTAAGGATCGATGCAGGCCCCATATCCACAATCCAGGGAGCAGATTGGTAATTTCCCTTCTTTCTTAGCCAATAGGATTGATCATAATTTTTTTTGTAGGGATCCGCAGTTTGCTTTTGTCCCATGGAATGCCGCAAAAACTCAAAAATATTCTTGGTCCTACCGCTTTTGCAAGCAAAGAGCCTTGGGTCTTTTTCAAATAAATCCTGGATTTCGGAAACAATAGTTGATCCGCTCCAATCATTAGCTTGGATTTTGTCATTGATAATTGAACCTATCCTTAATATTCCATCCAAGGTATTGATCGAACCACCTGCAGTGTCCATCTCAAGTCTTTTTAGGATATAGTTAATGCCTGTATATCCCTTGATATAATTTTGGATGATTTGGTTGATGGAACTTGCCTTTTCCTCAAGTTCCATTAAGGAGCTAGTATTGCTCAGCAAAAAATCCTTCAAGCCACTGCCATCCAAGGTGTGATCGCCATTTAAACTATTTTCAAAATATAACCATAATTGATAATTGATATTGCAAAGCCAAAGGATATAACTGCCTGACCCAATCCGAATTAGCGATTCTAATGAAGAAAGCCACTGCCTCCTTGTCAATTTGCCTTTTAATTCAAGGACCTTTTTTAAATCAACCACAAATTGTTTGACCGGTGACCCCTCAAGAATATTTCCATCAATTGGAGCACTTTCTACAGAAATAGGGTTTAGTCCCCAAGTAATTTCACCATCCCTGAAAAATTCAAATTGGCTCGTGATGATCCTGGCAAGGATATCCTCATTGATGTCCGCCGAGTTGCAGGATAGTTTTTCAAAAAGTTGCTCCCAAACAGCAGTTGCCTCCCCTTTTTTCCCTGCCCCCAAACAAATTATCCTCTCAATCAACTTCCCAGGGTTCCAAGGATTGCCCTTTAACCTTGCAGCCCCCGAATACAAGGTGCAATCAGGAACGAAAGGGTAAAGGATGGGATACTTACTATTCACTTGATTGGTGGAGTGGGGTGAAGCCAATGACTTATTCAATAGATCAGTCCATTCCTTGGATTTAATTATCCAATCTTCATCCTTGATGTTTTTGTTGGTAACCTTGAATTTTGAGAAAAAAACATGTGACCGTTGGTTTACCAATTGTTCTCCAAACCTCTTTGTGCTACCCTCCTGTTTTATTTGCCACCCTATATTCCTATATAGAGAAGCCAAACTGACTTCTCCATTGCTGTACTCAGGACTGATACCCAAGTCAAAAATAGAGCTTGTATAAATAACGGATTTTGAATTAATGTCAGTTAAATGTCCTGAGTTGTCCATTTTAAAAATTTAAATAAAGGTGATTTTTAACTCGTCCCCTTCAACCTTGTCCAACCTGTAGTAATTTTGGGACTCACCGAAACGGATTTTTGAATTCTTCAATAGGTTTTTATCCCTCACCACTTTTCCAGCAATATTTGATTTGATACTATCTAACATGGCCAAAACGTCACTTGGAAGTGAGGCCAACCTTACTCCCTTGTGAAAATTAAACAACGCTTTGTATAAAGGATAGGTCAATGGGACAGGGTAACTTTCATTGAAATCTATCTTGAAAACTTTATGGTGAAGTCGAGGAACATCATTGTAAGGGTCTTTGAGGTAACTGGCGTCAATGGAAACCCTACTTATTTCCAAAGTCAATTTGGAATCTTTGTCCAATTGGGGTTGGGAAATTGAAGAGTTGATGTTGATTGCCATTCCATCTTGAGATTGAAGCAATTCGTCAAATGAATCCCTTACTTCTTCCAGTTTTTTTTCCGTTGGGTCTTTTATAGCGGTTAAATTCCTGAAATCACCCAAGACCTCTTCGTCTTTGGAAATACCCAGCTTTGAAAAATGCATCCTTTTGAACAACCGAATCGCAAAAGTTCTTAAAATACCCAGTAGCTCATCAATCCTCATGGAATTGATACTAGGTTCAAATCTCGCCTTACTATCGAGATCAAATTCGATCCTGATCAAATGTTCGAAAAGCTGTGTCTGAAGTGGGTCCAAAGTCTCTCTGGTTTTTTCAAATCCAGATTTAATCGAGAAAGAAAAACCAGATTCCAAATCTTTAAGGTCCCCCAAACCTGGAAGATCAATTGATTTATTGTTGCTCAATTGGGCAGGATCCATCAAATCAAAAAACAAACCATCGACAATTTTGGCAATCTCTGGTTTATTGCGACTCCGAAAGGAATTTTGGAAAAAGTAGGAAAAGAATTGTTTCGTAATTTCTGATGTATGGGTTATGGATCCTATCTCTGGATTCCTAGTCCTCGCCAAGCCGCTAAAGGATGGCCATTTGCCAAACAATCTAATGGAATAATGGTGTTTGTTCAGCCCATATAAATGTTTAAATGCATCTTTATCACTGGCCATGGAAAATCCATCGATAGTTTTTTTGGACCATTCACATGGCGTTTGCCCCTTAAACTCTCCCTCAAAACCAACCATGATGTAGGAGATAAGTGAGAACAATTCGCGGAATGACCATCTTTTATTGGAAATGCTTTCAAAATCGCTCAATAACCTCTGAAGACCGTCCAGATTCTCTTCCTTCTTCAAACCCTCCTTGTTTTGATAAAAAGGACAAAGGCTTTTTTCAACGGTACAGTCATTACAAGACCATTTAGTATCATCCAATAAATCCTCAAATATTTGTTTGAAAGGGGTTTGTGCCTTTTCCACTTTTTCAAGTACCAAGCTTTCAACATCCATTGGCCAAATGCCAAAGGAACTGACAAGCGGATCTTTATTGTCCATTGGCCAAAGGGGCAAAGGGTTTATATATTCTGTCAACCCTTTTATGATTCCGGTCAATACTTTATAAATTCTATTATCTATCCTTTCTGAAAGGGAAAGTGCCTCAGCCAAGACTCCCCTATTGATACAGGCCACATATAAGATGTTATGGTCCAAGGCATTTTTTAAATCCTCCAATAAACATTCCTCACTGTTTCTACCTTGTTCGCCAGTAGAAGCATCTTGGACAATGACCAATTTATTGTATGTAAAATGGTTGGGGTCTAAATCTATATGTACAGATCTTTCGACTTCCGTAGAACTATAGTGGATTTTCTGGGAAATTTTTGAATAATAGTCTGATTCGTGTTTTTCATCAATTTGGGAAATGAAATATTCCAATGCATCAGTTTTCCCATTTCCTGGACCACCTACTAACAAAATTATCCTAGGCTTTGAATCGATATCAGAATGGATCCAATCATCGAGTTTTTGGGTAAGTTCTGTTCTTATCATTTTACCATTTGGCCTTCCACTATTGCGGTCAAAAGGCTTCTTTACCCCTCCTTTGCTATGACCCGCCCAATCAAGTAATCCTTCAGGATATAATGCTTGCATTTTTCCTGCATTTATAGTTTCCTCCATTTCGTCCCAAATTTCTTTACATAAAGTATTCATGTTTCCCAAACTATAATTCCCGCCTCTTTCCAAATTCCTATACATTAAGGTTTGGGCTTCTGTTGATCTGACAGTTCTACCTAATTTTTGAGAAAGAGAAATAATTTCTGGGTTCTTTTCATGTAAATTCTTTCCGTTCAATTTTTTAAAGAGATGGTAAACCTGAATTAATTCTTCCTTAGTCCATTTTATACCAGACTTTTGATTTTTTTCACCACCAGGCACCCTATTATTATTTGCCATTATTCCAAAATATTTTTGACCCACTTCCCTATTTTATTACCCAAAATTGGAGGCACTGCATTTCCTACTTGTGTATACTGAGGAACTTCGGATTTTCTGTTTTTCCCACCTGTGGTAACCTTTGACCTAAATACAAAACTGTCTGGAAAAGACTGAATCCTCGCCATTTCTCTTACAGTAAGTACTCTAGGCTGGGAAGAGGAATAATGACAAAAATCATCTGGGATAGTTAATTGAGCTGGTGCAGGTAAATCTTGTAATAAAGGCCTTTGGATTTGTTTTTTCGAACTGAATTCCCTTAAACCAGATATAAAACCATTTAAGCTTTCCAAATCAATAAAATCCTTTACTTTGGAACTCTTCTTTAACCCTTCCTTTAACTTTTCTACATCTCCAATTGAAATGTCTTTCCCTTTTAAAAAAGTTTGTAAATATGCTTTATGATCTTTATTTAAAACTTTTCTTGCTTCTTGTAGTAAAATAAATCTCTTTATGGTCTTGGGATTATGTTTTCTTAATTCATGATTAAATACTCCTGCCAAATGCGTTTTCGGATGTATGATATGTTGTTTAAAAATGCTGTCTAGGTATTTGGAATAAGCTGTACCTAAAGTACTTTTTAAAACATATCCCTTTTCAATATTTCCATTTCCACTTAAATCATTGATTGCTTCCTTTACACTGACCGTATTTCTAGAAAATTCAGGAAAAAAATTTGATTCGTTAAAAATATCAATAGGGACCATTTTTCTCATTGAGGCAAATTTTTCATTCACTACATCAATATGTATTGCTGGATCATTTCCTTTATAATCCAAAATGAATTGGGATTCTTCCTCTACAAAGGAAAATGCTTGTGTAAACACTTTTGCTACATCCTCTATTGATTCTTTCTTAATCTTTCTTAAAACCTTGGTTTTTAAATCTTTCCTTAAACCCAACATGATAAACCTTGGCCTATTTTGGGGAATTCCAAAGCTTTTAGCATTTATGAAAAAGCATATTGGGGCATAACCTATAAAAGCAAAAGCTTTTGCTATTTCAAGCCATGGTTCTTTCTCTCCACCATCACTTGTGAATTTCCGAAGAATACCTTCTACATTTTCGAGGATAACAGCTTTAGGTTTTACTAATTCGACAAAATCCACAAACGCATAAGGCAGTTTATTTTTGGGATCCCTTTCCGCCCTTCTACCAGCCATACTAAAACCCTGACAAGGAGGACCACCTGAAACCAGATCAATATTTTTTAACCTATTTAATAATTCGTTCCTTTCTTTTAATGATTGAACTAATTCAACAACATCACCTACAATCAACTTTTTTTTATCCCACTCATCCAAATCCATGGATTTAAGTTCATCCATTTTATGAACTACCGGAAAATCTATATCTGGATCACCTGAAAAATCCACTCCCAATAAATTATAAGCGAAGGTTTCTGCAGCCATTGGGCTTAATTCATTTGCAAATTCTAGTTCCCAACCTGCTGATTCTAAACCTAAACTCAATCCACCACAACCAGCGAACAATTCAACGTATTTACTTTTTTGCATTTAGCCTTACCAATATTTAAAAATTCTGATATTTAATAATAAGTCGATAAATGGATTTATCCTAAAAGAATAATTGACTTAAATTGAAAAAAGTATGATTTCCTGAATAATTAAACCTAAAGGTATAGGATGAAAACTGGTTACTAAGCAATAATTGCTAAAAAAGTATCCACCAGACCAATAAAATATACTATTATTGGTATTGGTAGTGCCTATAATGTATTTGGTCTAAGGCTAATTTTAAACAAATACCAAGATTCTTAATTACTTCAGCATCCCAAAACCTCAATACAAACCAACCTTTAGATTGGTAGTAAGTATTGACTTCATGATCCCGTTGAATATTCCGTTCGATCTTGGCGATCCAGAATTCCCGGTTGGATTTGATGCTGTGTTTTCTCTCTTCCCAGTTATAGCCATGCCAAAAGGTGCCATCTACAAAGATGACGAGTTTGTACTTTTTGAGACTGATATCAGGTTTCCCAAATAGAGGCTTCTTTGGGGTTTTGTACCTCACTCCTGCCTGCCATAAGGCTTTCTTCAAAAGTTTCTCAGGTTTGGTATTCTTCCCTTTAATCTGGGACATTTGAACAGATCTGGCTTTAGTGGTGTAAAAGCCATTCTCCTCGCAGAATTGTGGGATTGCTATTTTGGGTCGTATGTAGGGTTTATTCTTATTCAAAGAGTTCTTTGATCTGAATTTCTAAAACATTGGCGAGTTTGGCTATTACCTCCAATGATGCATTCCGCTTTCCCTGCTCAATCCCTGATACATAGGATCTATCCAATCCCGAGCCAGAAGCCAACTGTTCCTGAGACATTCCCCTAAGCTTTCTAATTTCTTTTAACCTTAAACCGAAATTTTCTTTTACGTCCATGGAAGATTTTTACTCTATATATATGTTGATTATAATCAACATTATTAAAATATTTATTATATTAAGATAGGTTGATTTGATACTAAAAATAACAAAATCTTATGTTCCTAGACTATCTACCTCATCCCCTTCCTGAAAATTGGTTGATTAGCGAAATAGATCAGGACAACGAATACCTGGAATTCCTTGGACATAATGGAGAATTCCTGGTGTCAATCATGAAACATGAATACGACAATCCTGAAAAGCCTTACTACCTAAGCTTAAGCCAACTAAAGGGGATTCTTGGACGATTTGATTTTGAAAGTCTGGATTGGCCGGAATGGTTTGAAAGTGCAAAGAAGGGTTTGGATTCGGCTTTGACACTTATGGAATGGATAAACCAGAACTATGGGACATTTAATCCGGTGACCAATTATGTGCTGGTGTCCTTGGGAACTGAGGAAAGGATAGATTCCATTAGAAGACATTTTGAAGGAAGGATTAGGATTCAGGAGTTCCAAAACCGCAAGTTGGTCTTTAGGGAAGTGAATTTGACATGGGGAGCAGGATCACATGCTGAGGCGGCTTTAAAAGCGATTGATATGCTTTACGAAGCACAAGCTTTTTTGATAAGGAAGATCTTGTGGTCGGATACCTATGCAATGAAAAATTCCAGTTGATAGAAGATCTGAGACCGGCAGTATTGGATCGGATAAAGAAAAGTACGGTTGTAAATTCAAGAAGTCAAAACCTATGAAAGCACTTGAAGAAATCCCCTTTAAGCCCGAGAAAGGTCATTTGGTCAAGCTTCACACACCATATCCTGAAGAAGACCCAAGTCAGTTGTACTTATTGTTAGAAGTAAAAGATTATGATCATTTTGATACCCCTTGGGCAGATATTCTGGCATTGGGTACAGGGTTTTCTTTTCCCTCTATCAATATGGTGAAGCTGGAAGATCTGGAAGTAGTGGAATGGAACACCGCTGAGTTGCTTGGCAATTATGAGGCAGTTCTCAAAGAAGACGGGGTGAAAGTTCCGGGTAAAATCATTCAAATTTCAACTGAGGGAAACAAAAAGGAAACTCTTGGAAGTTTGAGGATTCAGGCACTTATTAGGGATGAAAAAGGTGAAGAACACAGTGGAAGATTGTTAATGGATTCTTTGAGGTGATCTATTAGAAGACGGAATACCGAAGTATAATATAAACAGATGATTTTCGAAATCAATTTTATTTTGGTATATCTAATGGAAAATAACGTAAATTTTTTTACGTAATTCTTGCATATTTGTATTGTTAGATCTGATCAAGCCTCTTTCGGAGTTGAAACGTAATCAGATAAAGAATTGGCCCCTATTTAGGGGCCTTTTATATTTAAGAGATCTTTTAGTAATCCTATGTGAATATTTGCAGGTTTTCATTCTACAGAGAGTTTTTGGCTAAAGCTGGAAGCAGTAGAGATCCACTTATTGGAATGAGCTAAGTGCGCATTCCTATTGAATCGTTAGCTACGGTTTCACCTGAAAATTGGCGTAGTGGCATTCGTATTTTCTATAAATATCAAACAATCATAGTGTTTGATCAAAGGAATGAAATAAATATCTGTTTCTTTCTCTTTCCCATACCCGACCAATTTGGTGGGTCCGATAATGGCATCTGTGCTCAGTTCCTTCTTTAAAATTGACGTATCAACAATGGTAGAACTCCCCATTTCAGCGAGTTTATTTTCCCAGAGCTCGTATTCGCTAGACAGCAATTTTTCGGTTTTTAGTTTCTCTGTATAATCATGATCTCGATGAATATATTTCTCACCCATATAGGAATAGGTTCCTTGTAATGTCAAAAGCCCTACTGCGTAGTAATCCTCCTTAAACTCCTTTTTGAGATAATAGCCCATCAATCCGATTTCATTATCTGAAATGACTTCTTTGGATATATGAGCATTGTGAGCCCAAACGATGATTTTGTTGTCTGATTGATTGGCTAAATAAGAGATTCTTTCGGCCATTATTTCGTCCCTGCTCTGAATGGGCTGCTTATCCTTAAGATGGACATAATTGATGTAAGAGTTTTTTCCATTGAACAAAATCTCCTCGAGGGAATCAGTCAGTTTTCCTGAAACTTTCAACTGATTTTCAATGGCTAAAATATCATTGTAAATCCCATTTTTGAGATTGATTTCTTTCTTCCCGTCATCAGTTTCACTAGTTGAAATATTCAATTCAAGGTGTTTGAGAAGATTATTCAATTTTATATCCTTCATCGGTGCAACTTTGTCACTCAGCAATTCATAGAAGGCCCAGAGTGAATCATCGCAACCTTTAAATTCTACAGCATACTTAAGTTCGATTGTCCTTATACCATTGCAAGAAGGATTTCATTTCTTCAGTCTGGTAAATAGAAAACAGATGTTTCCGCATCAGACTGTCTATTGGACTGGTATCCAATTCCTTGTTAAATACTTCGATATCATCATAGGGACTTTCCAAAACCACCAGATTGAACCCTTTTTTCAGCTTGGATCAACCTTTTGCTGATCAATTCCCTAAGCCGGTAAAACTCTGAGGTACCATGGGTGCTTTCCCCAATGGCCACGATCTTTTTGTCTCCTACTTTGGCGATCAATGAGTCCAAATTTTTATTCCAAGTTTCTTGGTCAGGACCAGGTCCATTTGGACGGAGGGACTTTAACATTGCTGTATTTAAATCCTTAGAATTAAGGAAATCCTCCAATGTTACTCTTTTAGTTTCTTCTAAGGTTTGAATGTCCTTACCGTCTATACTTACCTTAAAATCGTGCGAAGCACAGGCTGTTCCTCCTTTGCCTAAAATCCCTCCTACATAGATATCTTTGGCATTGGAAGGATAAGGCACTTTTCTTGAATATTCTGTCCAATCACTACTCCCTCTGAGATTAAGGTTTTGCATAGTTTTGAAAGCCAAATGGGGGCCCTCTGAATAGCCGCGTATCCACATAATCAATCCAACAAAATCTTTTACATTTTCATATTTTATCCTGCCCGTCAGTTCAAGAGTTTCTCCAACATAACTAGCCGGAAATTTATACATGAGTGCTCCAAATTTCCCATTTTCATCAGAGACAACCTTCCCCACAATATTCCCATCGCTTTCTTTTTCCCCTTTTATGATGTCGAAACCACCATATTTATACCAACCCTTAGGCATTGATTGCTCAGCTGAGTCAAACTCATTGAAGTTTAAATTGAACTTGTTTTGGGCAGTAGAGACCAGAGGGGAGCCCAAAATACATAAGAGGAAAAGGTAGAATTTCAAAATGCGCATATTGATTTAGTAGGATGCTGAACAACCGATAAAAAATCCTTGATTAACTGATCTTTATTTATTTATAACTCATTGTTAAAAGGCTTTCAAGTAGGATTCGGCTCTAAAGTAGAGAATAGGAAAGGTTAGTTAGTTCCTTTTAAAATCATTTAACTAAAAAGTAGTCCTGCACTTTACCCCATTTCTTTACCAAGCATCGGTAAAGCTATCGGCAGAGTGATTATGAGCTCTAGAATTTAATAAGAGCAGTTTGGCTAAAGCCCGAATAATTGAATGACCCTCTAACTAGGAATGGGCTAAAGCCGCATTCCTAGTGATGGGATAGTGGGATAATGATATTAGGAATGAATAAAAGCCACATTCCTAGTGAAGGGATTTTGGAATAATGTTATTAATGAATTAAAACCGCCCTCCTAGTGATGGGATAGTAATTCAGGAATTGCCTGAAATCCTAATTCTATCTCAATGGAGAACTCATGAAATCGAATCCCATCAATTCCCTCCATCTTTAGATGGAGGAGATATAAAAATCCGATAGACAATTTCCGGCTTTAGCCGAATGATTGAATCCCGTGGTTTTTGGCTAAAGCCGGGGTTGGGGGGATAATCGAAAATAGGAATGAATAAAAGGAATGGGCTAAAGCCACATTCCTATTGATGGGATAGTGGGATAATGATATTAGGAATGAATAAAAGCCGCATTCCTAGTGATGGGGATTCTGAAGACGGGCTGAAGTGCCCTCCCAAGCATCACCTGTGATAGATAATGTATCTATCCCGAATCCGGAATACCTCGCAATAACGGGCCCTGTACTTACATAATCCACCCATAACTTGCTATGGCTATAAAGAGTGGGGCTTCCGCTGAAGGTAAACCGGAACTTGAGTTCTTTCTCACCACCAGAAGTGTAGGTAACATTCTTGTCCGTGCCAACGGTTATACTTTGGTACCCTTGGCCGTTACCGAAGTCTACAGCTATGGTCGTAGGTGACTGTCCTGTATTGCCATAAATCATGTTGCTTTGAAGTTTAAAAGAAAAACTGTTTCCCCTTAATTCACTTTTCATGGGAACCACTCCAAAAACTGTTTTCGTTTCGTAGGGATTTCTACCACTCACATCATAGATACGGTCATTGACAACCGTAACATCCCCGTTGCTGAGTGCATTAGCTTTATATTGTTGATATATATAGTGTTGGGAAGCTAGTAAAACGGTATTAGACTCGGTTCCCTGTTCATCCATTAAGTGCTCAAAAACAGCTTCGGGATCAGTCATGCCGGTAGCTGTGCCTATACGCATTGTATATAGGGAATTGTAGAGAGATTGCCATTGGGTTTTATCGACCCAATTCGTATCACTGATTGCTCCGTGATAAGCTTCCATACTGTTTAGCCGTATCCCGAATTCCTTCAGCAATCCGGTGGTTACTTTAGTTTTGTCGATGGCACCGAACACATGCTCCATCCTGTCGTAGTAATCTGTGTTTTGGGCAAAAGAAATCTGTCCGATAATGCACATAAGCAAAAGAATCAGTAATTTTTTCATGGCATGTATGCTTTAAAAAGATTCAAAAATTACTTAAGGAGTATATTGCAAGTCAAAACGGCCGTCGGTAACCCTGACCGTATCACATTGGTCATTTACTGTCGAGAACTCGAAGGTGCCGGAAATAATATAATTCGTACGGTCTATTTTTGAAAAGCTCATGGTGCCTTCAAATGTGTCAGTTATTTCGTACCTACAATTAAAATCTACATCTCTGATATAATAGCGAGCATTAAAAGCAGTCTCGTCTTTAAGATTGTAAGCCTTATCAATTTCAATAGGATCACTATGGAACATTGTTAATCCTTCGTCTAAGTTCTCCTCATCCAGATTTCCTCCAAACTGAAGCTGGCCTTGTTGAAAAATGGCTACTTGTTTAGATGTATTCCTCACCACAAAAGCCTCACCATTTACCAAGCAGCCAAAGGTATTTTCACCAGTCTGCGTAATGGCTGGGAGTTTTTCAAGTTCAGATTTTGGTTCACTTTTACTGAAAAGCCCCAGATCACAAGATGTACAAACGGCAAAAAGTAGTATGGATGTAGAAAACAGGATTTTTTTCATGATACTAATGGTATAAAAATTTTATTCTTATTGGAATTTAGTGGCTTTTTTTTTATTTAATCCAATGAAAACGAAACAATTGGTACTACTTTTTTAAAGAAACCTATAGAACATGCATCTAATTTACTCTAATTTTAGGAAGGGGTAAAAGCCAGACAATGATATCTTTAATGTTATTAATGAATTAAAACCGCCCTCCTAGTGATGGGATAGTAATTCGGGAATTGCCTAAAACCCTAATTCTATCTCATTGGAGAATTCATGAAATCGGATCCCATCAATTCCCTCCATCTTTAGATGGAGGATATATAAAAATCCGATAGACAATTTCCGGCTTTAGCCGAATGTTAAAATCCCGTGAATTTTGGCTAAAGCCGGGTTTGGGGGAATAATCGAAAATAGGAATGGGATTTTGGAATGAATAAAAGGAATGGGCTAAAGCCGCATTCCTATTGATGGGGATTCTGAAGGACGGGCTGAAGCACCATTCCAGTTTAAGCCATCGGTGTGACGAATTAATAGGAAGGAAAAATGGTTTGTATTTACTTGATTATTGGTTTAAAGCGATAGAAAACTTTTGATACTCCTCCTGATGGAGTTCTTCAATTACATTTTCAATTTCCTTTTCCTCCAATAGGGTATAAAGTTCTTTTTTCTGAGAGTAGAAGAGGTTTAAAAGATTTTCCTGCTCGGAGCCTGCCTTAGGCTTTTTAAGCATCAATTTGAACTTCCCTGATTTGAGACCTTTCGCTTCACTATAGCCCTTCAAAGCCGCGACCAGTATTTCGAATGAATTAAGCGTCAAGCTAATGTTTGTCATAGAACTGGTAAAGTCCACTGTTTCCATAGCCATCACTGCTCCGTTCTGCGCAATTAGATTTACAAAAGTATCACCATTCAGCCCAGGGAGCTGGTAAGGATCCAATTTCAATCCTACATCTGCTTTATCCTTAATAGGATATTTCTTCAGAAGACTTTGGATGTGGGTATGAAAATTTGGTTTTGGATTAACATCAGCTAGATCTGTATCCCCTACCCAGTTTTGATACAATTTCTGAAATGATTCCTCATTGATTTCAAAATTGAGTTCCTGAGCTGAATTAAACAATAGCGAGTTATTGGCGTATTTTTTCAAATACTCAAAGTAGTCTTTGCCAAATACTGGATTCTGAAAATCCACCAAACCTGAATAGGATGGTGATTTTTTGTTTTCGGTATTTACTTTTTCACCGATCTGGGAAAGGGTAGCTTTGGCAAGTTCATAGGAAGCTGCTCCAAGAACCTGCTTTACTAATTTGAGTTTTTTCTGGGAATAGGCATACCAAACCTTTTCTGGTGTTATCACCAGCAGGCCAATGAGAACCTTCTCGTTTCCGAAAGATCCCAAGGAATGGAATATGGGCACAAAAAAACTAGTCATATTAACGTAGCCTATCTTTGATCAAATATCTTGCCCTTTGAACACGAGCTTCATCGATCAGGAAGTTGATGAGGCGCTGAGGCAAATGTTTTGGAACTTCCCCTTCGACCGGAATTTGAGCATATGCCTGATTGACAATTTCTTCAATGCCGGAAAGGGAGGACAAAGGTAAGAAATTATCAACAATTTGGTGCAAATCCTCTTTGTTCAACAGCTTATAATACTTCTGAAAATAAGGACTTTCCGGCAGTTTGTGTGCAACTTCAGGTAGAAAAGAAGGGTTGAGAATTCTCAGTTTGGTCACACCTCCAAAACAAAAAGCATGATCAATGGGAACCCAGGTAAATTTCACCTGCTTATCAATTAGTCGGGCATGTATCAATAGATTATAGTTTGCCAATCCTTCTCTATTTACTCCCCTGTCCACATTATCCACCCACAAATCGAATAATGCTATTTTTATCAAAAGATATGGGTCAATAAACTTTTTAAGTAGGCTTCTTTTAGATATGCCCGTCAGGCTAGTTAGCAATTCTGTGTCTTGCAACCACTTAACAGCCAAGACCCAGGTCTTTTGTCGTAGAAGTCTTTTATTGAAAAATATTTTTTTGCTATCCAGGTGTAGGGGATCCACTTCCATCAGAGCTATTTCTGGACTACGGATACCTAGCCACGACAAGAGATCATGGCTCACCAATTCATAAAAAAGACAGTCTATTTCCTCCCGTTGGAGTTGGGTGAGGTATTTGCAAATGTAAATGTCTCCATCATCTGCTTGAATTTTCAATGGGTGGTGCCCGTCTGTCTCAAGTTCTTCAATAAAAAGTTGGGATTTAATACGACGTACAAGCATTCAAAAACTACAAATAAAAATTAAGAACTCAGTTAAATTAAGCAAATGGCTAATCTTTTCCTAAAAAACGCATAAGGTTCCACTCCTGCCTAAGTTGATCTCTGAGGAGTTTTTTGTTCCTGAAGATTGGGGTTGCCAAGGTTATTTTCATAAAGTGGTTTGTGGAGACACAAACCACGGCAGAAAGATATAATTCTCACTAGGAATGTGCTAAAGCCGCATTCCTAGTGATGGGATAATGATGAAGACCACCAGATCGGAAAAGGATCTCATCAATTCCCTCCTGCTTCAGCTGGAGGTTTAAAAAAATTCGATAGACAATTTCCGGCTTTAGCCGAATGTTTGAATCCTATGGTTTTTGGCTAAAGCCGGGGTATGGCGAATAATCGAAAATAGGAATGGGATTTTGGAATGAATAAAAGGAATGGGCTAAAGCCGCATTCCTAGTGATGGGATAGTGGGATAATGATATTAGGAATGAATAAAAGCCGCATTCCTAGTGATGGGGATTTTGGAATAATGTTATTAATGAATTAAAACCGCCCTCCTAGTGATGGGATAGTAATTCAGGAATTGCCTGAAATCCTAATTCTATCTCATTGGAGAATTCATGAAATCGGATCCCATCAATTCCCTCCTGCTTCAGCTGGAGGTTTAAATAAAAATCCGATAGACAATTTCCGGCTTTAGCCGAATGATTGAATCCTGTGGTTTTTGGCTAAAGCCGGGGTTGGGGGGAGAATCGAAAATAGGAATGGGATTTTGGAATGAATAAAAGGAATGGGCTAAAGCCACATTCCTATTGATGGGATAGTGGGATAATGATATTAGGATTAGGAATGAATAAAAGCCGCATTCCAATTAATGGGATTGAATCGTCTCTAGGAATGTGCATTCCTAGTGATGGGAAGCAGTCTTTCGTTTTTGGAATAGGAATAAGCTAAAGCGCAATTCCTTTTGAATTGAATAAAGACCATAGATAAGAATAGAATCCCATCAATTCCCTCCTGCTTCAGCTGGAGGTAGATGAAGACCGCCAGATCGGAAAAGAATCGAATCAATTCACGCCTTCTTTAGATGGTGGTCTATAAAAAACATCTTGTAATGCTTCCCTAATTCCCAAACTGTACAATTTCTGATGATCTCTGGATGGGTACACCCGGTTGGATAGAAAGATATATGTAAGCTTGTTTTCGGGATCTGCCCATACAAAAGTCCCAGTAAAACCGGAGTGGCCGAAACTTGCTGGGCTTGCCAAAGGGGATGGATCGCATCTGCCAAAGACAGCTCGGAATTGTTTAGGAGTGGTTTATCAAATCCCAATCCTCGACGGTTATCGTTTTCAGGAAATTGCACATCGGTAAACTCCTTGACGGTTTCTGCTGAAATAAGCTGTTGCCCATCTACACTGCCGTAATTCTGATATAAGAGCATCAGTTTTGCCAAGTCGTCGGCTGTGGCGAACAGGCCTGCATTACCTGAAATACCACCTTTCAGCGCAGCATTCTCATCGTGTACCCATCCGTTGACCAAGGTCTTTCTAAAGAGGGAATCCACTTCGGTTGCGACAATAATATTTGGGTAATTTTTCACTTTGGGTAAATATCCTAAAGTATAGGCACCTATTGGTTGGTAGAAATTTTCTTCCAAATAAGTTTGATAGTCTGTTCCTGTGAGTTGCTCGATCAAACTCGGGAAGATCAAAAAAGTAAGTCCCGAATACAGGTATTTCTTTTCCGCTGAAACTTCGGATCGATCGATGATCCGGTTCATCTTCCTTTCAAAACGCTTGTTGATATAAATCCCCTCATATGCTTGCCCTAGGAAACGCTTATTGGATGAATCATGCACAAATCTTCTTTTGATTTTGCCATTTTTCTTTACCACTTCATTCAAAAAAACGATGTAGGGGATTAACCCTGCTTGGTGAGCCAAAATCTCCCGAAGTGTGAGGTCTTTTTTATCTTTGTGCTTTCTCCACGGCTCCCAATAGGTACTAAACGGTTTGTCCAAATCAAGTTTTCCCTCGTCCACCAACTTCATCAAGGCAGGTAAAGGCCCAGCGATTTTGGTCACCGAAGCCAAATCATATAAGTCATCCAATGCGACAGGCTGAATGCTGTCGTAGGTATGATACCCATATGCTTTGTGAAAAATGACCGTATCATTCTTGGCTACTAAAACCTGTGCTCCTGGAAAAGCCAAACTGTCGATGCCCATTTTCATCAGGGAATCAACTTTATGTTCGATGTAAGCTTTATCAAATCCCATTTGAGATGGACTGGCATGAATCAATTCCCGCTGGGCAAATCCAAGTTGAATCAGGGTGATAATTAAGAAAAATGATATCGAGATTTTTTTCATTCTGGAAGAGTTTGCTTTAAAATTATTGAAAAATAAGCAATAGGAATGGTGTGAAGGCGAATTCGTTTTCATTTGGCTAAAGCCGGGGTTGGGGGGGGGAATTGGCTATAGGAATGGGCTATAGGAATGGGCTAAAGCCGCATTCCTACGTGATGAGATTGTAGAATGAATAAAAGATGGGAAGCGATCTTTCGTTTTTATTAGAATCGGATAAGGCCGCATTTCTAGTGATGTGTTGGTTTTTGGGCTTTATGCTAATCATTGAATTTCTGGAACCCGTGTTTTAAGATGAAATCCTCATATTCTTCCTGAAATGATTTCTTTCTATGATGTTGCTCTTGATTCTCGATGTACTTCTCTAACTTTCGGAAGAATTGATTCTGATTCAATCTGAGACACCATAATATTCATCTTGCCATTCAAATTTCTCTTCAGTCAGTTGATGTTTATTTATCCAAAAAGATGATTCGCCTTTAACTAACTGCATTATTCTTTGAATAGTTTGATCTGTTCCCAAGGAGATCAGGCAATGACAATGGTCTGAATACCCACTCACAAAGTCGACAAATATTCCTTTCTCCTTGGCATTTTGACGGATGTGGTCCCACACTTTCATTCTTAATTCTCGAGTATTCAGATAAGAAAATCGGTTTTTGGTACTCCATATGAAGTGGATGTAGACTTTGATAAATGACATAGCTGAATAATTTAAAAAACTCAATTAATTTAATCTTTGTCGAGAACAAATACTATAGATCTTTGAATTTGGCTAAAGCCGGGGTTAGGGGGTGAATTGGCTATAGGAATGGGCTAAAGCCGCATTCCTATTGATGGGATTTTGGAATGAATAAAAGGAATGGGCTAAAGCCACATTCCTATTGATAGGAAGCAATCTTTCGTTTTTGGAATAAAAATAAGAATCCGTGGATTTTGGCTAAAGCCGGGTTGGGGGGTGAATCGAAAATAGGAATGGGCTAAAGCCACATTCCTATTGATGGGATAGTGGGAATGATATTAGAAATGAATAAAAGCCAAATGTCTAATGATGGGATTGTGGAATCATATGAGCAATGAAATAAAGCCACATTCCTAGTGATGGGATTGTGGAATCATATGAGCAATGAAATAAAATGCATTCCTAGTGGTGGGATCTTAGGGTAATTATATTAATGAATTAAAACCGCCCTCCTTGTGATTGAAGCAATCTTTCGTTTTTGGAATAGGAATAAGAATCCGTGGATTTTGGCTAAAGCCGGGGTTGGGGGGTGAATCGAAAATAGGAATGGGCTAAAGCCACATTCCTATTGATGGGATAGTGGGAATGATATTAGAAATGAATAAAAGCCAAATGTCTAATGATGGGATTGTGGAATCATATGAGCAATGAAATAAAGCCACATTCCTAGTGATGGGATTGTGGAATCATATGAGCAATGAAATAAAATGCATTCCTAGTGGTGGGATCTTAGGGTAATTATATTAATGAATTAAAACCGCCCTCCTTGTGATTGAAGCAATCTTTCGTTTTTGGAATAGGAATAAGAGTCCGTGGATTTTGGCTAAAGCCGGGGTTGGGGGGAGAATCGAAAATAGGAATGGGCTAAAGCCGCATTCCTATTGATGGGATAGTGGGAATGATTTTAGGAATGAATAAAAGCCAAATGTCTAATGATGGGATTGTGGAATCATATGAGCAATGAAATAAAATACATTCCTAGTGATGGGATTGTGAGATAATGATATTAGGTATGAATAAAAGCGCATTCCTTGTGATTGAAGCCATCTTTCGTTTTTGGAATAGGAATAAGAGTCCGTGGATTTTGGCTAAAGCCGGGTTGGGGGGAGAATCGAAAATAGGAATGGGCTAAAGCCGCATTCCTATTGATGGGATAGTGGGAATGATTTTAGGAATGAATAAAAGCCAAATGTCTAATGATGGGATTGTGGAATCATATGAACAATGAAATAAAGCCACATTCCTAGTGATGGAAGCAATCTTTCGTTTGGATTCTTAGGAATGGAAATACCAGAACTTCAAGGGGGTTGATTGGGGCCGAGGCTTTTTGGTTATTTTTTGGTCGTCAAAAAGTGACAAAGATAAAACCTACAAAAAATGGAGGGTGGTGTATGGAATAGTGGCTCACCGAAAAAATATGAAGCAATCTTAAATAGAAATTATACTTTCTTTGAGAAATGAGTTTTAATCTGACATGCTTTGCCATTCAATTCAGGGTAAGCTCCTGAATATTATCACCCTATCTTCTTCTCTCATTCTTATCCTTTTTGATCTTTATTATTCTTCTGCGGAAAATTAGGTAGATGATAAGAATCACTGCAGGAATCACCAGAAAAATAACCAAGTCGCTTGTATCTGATAAGTCCACCGGCCCGGTTGGTTTGGGTATGTCCTTTGGCACTTGGGAATATGAAATGCTTGGTTTAAGGAATAGTACCAAAAGTAACGTGATTGTCGAGGAGATGTATTTTAAGAAGTTGTTCATCATGATAACTTTGTTTCTATTGTTAAAAGCAGCTCGTAAAAACTTATATGAAATGATGATTTAGGTTAAGACCCAGGAGTTTAGATAGCCTATCATTCGGCATAAAATTCTGCCATGCTAATTTCTCCACCGTTGGATGATCGATTCCAGATCAGATTTTCAGCCAAAGGAAAGAGATGTGCACTTGACTCAAAGAAGTGCATCATATATCCTGCAGTATTCACGAAGATCACAATATCTCCTACCTCTGGAAGCTTTCTCAGAGCTATTTTCCGCTTGAGTAGAACATCTCTTTCCAGACAATAAGCCCCAGTAAAGTACACTTCCGCGCTTTGCTCCTCCCCTTCTTCATTCTGATATATTACAAAAGGATCTAACATAAAATCAGCACTTCCACTGAGCATTTGGGTCATGTTCATTTCCAGACCGACCAACCAATCCCCTCTAGAATCCTTCTTTCTGAAAGCAACTTTGGCCGCAGTGAGTCCCACCTGATCTAACATAGACCTTCCAGGCTCCATTCTGACTTCAATACCTAGACTCTTCGTCTGTTCCGCCAGAGTATCCCCAGAAGACGTCTTATATGCTAATATTTTTCTAAGAAAATCACCTTTAGATAGGTAGTTCCAAAATGGATATGTTTTAAGCTCCCCCTGCAGCGCACCCCCGAAAACCTGCAATCCCAATCCTTGATTTTCGAAAGTAATCGGGTCAATCTTATTATTGATTGCCCGTCGAAGTTGCAAGCTAAAATTATCCCATTCTGTTTCGTATTTGAGGTAATTCATCAGGATCCCTCCACCTATATCTATGAATTCAGTTTTAAAACCTTTCTGAGACAAACGCTCGGATAACGCAAGACACTGACTCAACGCTATACTTCGCTCTTCTACGGAATAGCCATTTAGGTGAAAATGTAGCCCTTTGTAGCTCAGTTGATCAAATCGCGTAGACTCTGCAAAATTGTCTTTCACAAATGTGTTGAGGGTTTCAATATCAAAACCAAATCTGCTGTAAAGCTTTGAATCCCGAACTGTAAAACCACTTACTCGAAAAGCGATGTTTGCCTTTTTTCCTGCCTCTTTTGCAATTTCTTGTACCTGAATACATTCATCTTCATTATCAAGAACAAGTAGACTCCCCTTTCTAATTGCCTTATCAATCAGGCCCTTGTTTTTGACTGCTGCTGTTACAATCAAGTCCGACCCGGGAATCCCCATTTCCAGACATTGACTGTATTCCTGATAGCTGGCAGTGTCTATTCCCATCCCCAGGGAATGAGCCTTTTGAACCACAGCTTTGGTTTTGTTGGCTTTTCTGGCGAAAAAGATTCTATTCTTCAAACCTGCCTCCTCAAATATCCGATGGTAGGATTCATAATTCTCATCCATTGCATCCGTTTGATGGATGTTTATAGGTGAGCCGTGCTTTTCCAGCAGTTGATTCAATATGCCTTTTGCATTCATCAACTCATGCATCCAGGCAGATGTAATTGGAGTAAGTGTTGGTAAGTGAGCCATTAGATAGAATTTAATCGAAGTTGAGTTTCGGGTTCATTTAGAAGTAATTTTTGCGTTAGGTTTTTAGCCCAATCACTGACAAAATCATTCCGCTTCCTGGAAAGAGAATCATTGTCATAAGTGAGTCCTTCTGTAGGAGTGCCGGTAAAGGTTATTGTTTTATTTGCCCAGCCAGTCTCATCTACGGGGTGTCCTTTTTCATTGATAGCCAAACACCCAGGTCTGAAATCCAGACAGCCCTCCAAGCGATTCACATAAGGAATGATTAAATTCTGTTCAAGCAAGTTTTCATAGAGTGGGCCTGCACAGCGATGCAATTGGATTTTGGGAATCCGTGCATCGATAAGAAAGTCCACTGAAACCTGCTCCTCCTTATTCATTGATAGTGTATAATTTGATGCTTTGGAAATTTCCGGATTTTTGGAAAAAGAGAAATCTATTACCCCTGCTTTTGCTACAGCTAGTATTTTCTTCATGTTTTCAATTGGAGGACCATAAGTGATTCTATTCAGATGTCCGGCATATTTTTCCAGAAAAGTCTTTTGGGATTGTGGTTTCAAACCACCATAACTGTAAAGCTCATTGAAGAAATCGCTGAGATGTCGCCAGACATCAGCAGTTGCCGCAAAGGCACTTTTCTCTATTCCTATCTCCGCTTCCCGAATACTCATTTCTATGAATTCAAGGGTACTTTTATCCAATTCACTTTCTGGAAGAGTGCCTTCTAAGAAACTATGAAAATCAAACCTCGGAAGTTCAGGAAACTGCTCATGAAAGTTTTCAATTTGAAACTCCACCTCTGCATAGTCTTTTAAAACTTCCAATTCCAGACCTTTACTAGAAAACAATTTGGAGTAATAAACTGCTGTAAAGTCCTGCTCAATAAGAGGTAAAAGCTGGCGTTCGAAGTTATATTTTCCTTCTAAAGTTGAAATAAATTCAACTGACTCCTGCGTGAAATAAAAGGGAGCCAATGATGATTTCCCATAGGTATTGCCCCTTGGAATCATCGGTAATCCTGACTTTGAGAATGGAAAAAGCAGCTCAGGTTCTAACCCAGATTTGGTGTAGACCAGACGGCCATTTTCCTCCTCATGAAATTTGCCTCCTCTACCTTCAGTCAGTGCTAACACTGCATCGATAAAGGTCAATCCCATACCTTTGATAGCTACCTTGCTACCAGCTGAGACTTCCTTTAGACGTTGATCTACTGGGTAAATAAAGTCTATATGACTTGCCTCCGGCAGTAAATCAGCGTCATTGATACATGCATGCCCAGTGGCTATGAGCATGTTATCCACTTTATTTATTTCAACCTCGGTGCCAATAGCAGGGGTTTTGTAACAAACGGAATAATTCTCTTCTCTTCTTTCTATCCTTATGACATCACCTACATGCTTGAAAATAGAGATATGGTCTGGACAGTTTTCAACTAACTCATTGAATCCTTCAGCTAGGTATCTTCCCACAGTGGCCCTGGATGAAAATGTGGTTTCAGTAGCAGTTGGAAACTCATCTGCGTGCAGCTTCAACCATTCTACATAAGACCTGGGATGAGGAACTGCTGGTTTGGGATCTTGATCAGGCCACATATTGATGTAGGCATTGACATAATTCATCTTCAGGTAAGGCGGCTGGGCAGGATTATAAACTTCTCCAGCGCCAAAGGAATCTGACTTGTTGAACAGGTGAATTTCTATTGGAATAGGATGATCTACTTGCGCTAGATTAGCAAGAAGGCGCTCTAGGCCGTAGAGTCCTTTTGGACCTAATCCTACAATAGCTATTCTTTTTTTCTCTTGATTCATTGATGATATATTTTGACAATGTTAATCCGCAGGTAAGCCAATCTCTTATTTTTGCTCAGTTGGCTGGAAGACTGCAGTCCAAAAAGCAAGTTTTAACTACCTCTTTTAAAAGCTTCTTCCTTTAACTTCAAAAGGAGCCACTAGTCTAGTGGATTGAACGTTTAAGAAATCAAACGAGCACAGCTTCCCTAGTATTGATATTCTCTTCTACCCAATCCTCATTATAAATCGTATCTAAATACCTTTCTCCACGATCACATAAAATCATTGCTACAGAAGCTCCAGTCGGCATCTTTGAAGCATATTTTTGCACTGCTGAAGTGACAGCCCCTGAAGATCCACCGCATAGGATAGCTTCGGTATTTATCAACTTATGACAGCCTGCTACGCATTCTTCGTCAGTTACATGCACCACATCAAAAATTGATTCTATGTCCAAGAATTGGGATTTTCTGCCCGCCCCATGACCAGGGATTTTACGTTCACCAGCAGGAGTCCCGAAAATCACACTCCCAACTGCATCCACAGCAATTACCTTGGTTTTGAGCTTATTGCTATTGATGTATTCCGCACAGCCCATCAAAGTCCCACAGGTACTAGTAGCCGCAAAGAGGTAATCTGGCGCAGTTCCCAGATCTTTGACGATCTCATGCATGGTCTGTTTGTGAGCTACGGGATTTTGTGGATTTCCGTATTGATTAGTCCAAAAACTTCTGGGATTGTTTTTTAAAATTTCCTGCACTCTATCCAGCCTAGCCTGCAAATAGCCCCCTACTTGGGCAGGCTTGCTTACGAAATTCACTTTTCCTCCGTATGCTTTAATGATTTTTATATTTTGCTTATTAACCATTGGATCCACCACTACTTCCAGGTTAAGTCCAAAATACTTGCACGTTTGGGCGAGGCCAATGGCCATATTTCCCGAACTGGATTCTACCACCGTATCACCTTTTCTTAACTTTCCAGTTTCCATTGCGTCGGTAATCAGTTGTAAGGCGGTGCGATCTTTAATACTACCTCCGGGATTGAAAGCTTCCATTTTTGCAACAATTCTTAGCTGCTTTTCAGGAAATAATCGATTAAGGCGAACTAGTGGGGTATGCCCTACAGTATCCAATATTCTGGAGAAACAAGGTTGAGATGGGTTGTTCATTTTCCGACTTGGTTAAGCTTTGAGATTATAGTTGGTTTAGTTTTACAAGCTATTCCTAACTAAAACTGAACCTTTCAACTCTCTAGTGCTGAGAAGTACCCCTATTATTCCAAATACTAGCCGAGAACCTTCGCGAAAGGCATTCCCATTTTCACCTAAATTTTACCATAATCCCCCTTGAATATGATTTAAAAGGGATTTGAGAATTCACATGATAAAAAGCCAATAAAAATTACTTTAGACTATTATACACTAGTCTCAACTAATTTTTTATAAAAGAATGTAGAAATCATACCGAGATGTAGGAAAAATTCACCCCAATCTATCTTTTGGTTTTATTCTGGGGAAGGACGAAGACTAGTTGGGTAAATAGTCCCGAGGACGTAAGCCAGAAACTTCCTGTAGAAAAACTTTGCGTCCCTATATCAGTCCCATATCGGGAATCTTTTTTCACATCAACACCCCACTTATTGCAGATTCTACCACTATAATCCCTGGTAGGCCACTTATTTTTTTGGCTGAAAGATTGATTTCTATTCCAGTTGGAAATCAATTCTCGAGGGAATTTGAGGTTAAAACAGCATTTACAAGGTTTTAGAAAAGCAATATGAAATCAAAAGAAATACTACTTTCTCTTACGCTATTAGTCGTAGGAATCTATTTTTTTATCTTTGGAATCATAGAAGCTTCTGGCTTTCTAAAACCTCTGTCTATCGCAGTACTTTTGACATTGATTTGTATTCCTTTCTGTAGAAAACTTGAAAGCTGGAAGCTTTCTCGGGGTCTTTCTGCCTTAGTAAGTGTGGTTTTAAGCTTACTGGTATTTATCTCCTTCTTTACAATTATTACCGCTCAAATAGCCAATATATCCGAACGCTGGCCAGAAATTCAGCGAAAAATGCAACCCAAATTAGAAAAGGTACAAGAGACCATAGCCGAAAAAACAGGAGTCAATTTCCAAAAAGAATTTCAGATGCTTTATCCACCCAGTGAAGCAGAAAGTTCTACCAATTCGGAAAACGATAAGCAATCAAGTTCCTCAGCATCCCAAGCATCTTCTCCTAAAGAAATGGTCTCCAATGCCTCCGAAGAGATAGGCATGATTGTGATGAATTTTTTCAACTTTATGTCAGGTGCCGTACTTACTTTGGTTTACTTATTTTTTCTCCTGTTGTATAGAAATAAGGTAAAGCTGTCCGTTTTAAAGTTTTTCAGCAAAGCAAACCGGAAAGAAGCCGAAGAAGTGATGAATCATTCCATAGAGCTGGCATTGAATTTTATCGTAGGAAGAGTGATTTTAATAGCTTTTCTAGCGGTGATTTATAGCATTGGCCTATCACTTTCAGGAATCGAAAATGCCATACTCATCTCTGTCATTGCTGCTATTTTGTCTCTGGTGCCTTTTATAGGGAATATCATAGGATATGGATTGTCCCTAGTAATGGCAGTTTTTGCAGGAGCCGAGCTTTGGGGGATTATTGGAGTCAGTATCACCTTTGGACTTGCGCAATTTATAGAAAGCTATATACTAGAACCTTATGTCGTTGGAAGCAAAGTAGAAGTTAATCCTCTAGTCACCATAGTGGTGGTAATCCTGGGAGGTTCGATATGGGGAATCGTTGGAATGATTTTGAGTATCCCGATTGCTGGGATTTGTAAGATAATCTTTGATTCTATTCCTGCCCTACAGCCGATTGGCTATGCCTTAGGAGAAAAAGATGTAGAAGGTGCTGATGAAGAAAACTTCCTTAGTAAATGGGGCAAAAACCTGTGGGAAAAAGTTAGTAAGTAAGATTTAGAATTGATCGTAAATCTAGCTCTATGGGTCCTTTAAATGTTGAGTATCCTATCCACATTTCTCCGAATTTGGCTTAAACTAAAGTAGTTTAAGCTTCCTAATCTGTTTCGAATGAATCAACGGCGGTATTCCGCAAAAAAAGGCTGGCGATTATCCAGACCTTTTGATTAGTTCACAACTCATTTTAATACGCTTCGGCCAAAATATCCATAGCAGCCTCAGCCCATTCGATTATTTTTTGCCGCTGAGCATCATCCAAATCAGCCTCTGCGTGCATAGTGATGTAAATCGGCAAGGGCATGTGTTTCTCTTCTACGGTGGAATAAATATCATCCAAAATAGCCAGCTGATCCATCAGCTCATATTCTGACCATATTGAAAAGTTAACCTCTTCCCTAGCCATTTTCACGTCTTTGGCAACAAGCCAAGAAACAGGTGCCACGTGAGAATACCACGGGTATTGAGTTACGTTACTATGGCAATTATAGCAGGCAGTTTGAAGTAAATCAGCTACTTCTCCATCTACAATTCCAGAACCGATTAAATCCCCAGGATTATCCTGAGTCACTTCAGGAAGTTCGGTGGGAACTAGTTGAATTCCAAGGATGATCAGGGCTACTACTAGCCCTGAATAGTGCCAAACCTTCATTTACTCTCCTTTTTTCTTCTTTCCAGCACTCCATTCTTTTAGAATTGCCATCTCCTCTTCAGATAGCTTTCCCTCAGGTTTATTTTCCAAAAACCTAGCTGGGGGCATATCACCTTCAGTCAGCACTTCGTTGATTTTTGACATAGTTGCTAATTGCTTGGATTTCTTTTCCGCTTCGAAAAAATCCCAATCCAACTTCTTCTTGCCCTTTTCATTTTTAGATTCGGCATTGTGGCAACCGTAGCATTTTTGATCTACTATCGCTTTCACATTAGCAGGCATTTTAGCATCGAATAGAAGGAAATCTGGGTGTTTTTCAGCTTCCGGTTTTTGGGAAGCCTGAAAAAACAAGAGGCCTACAATCGCGGCCGCAGGGAGCAAAGCAATTCTTTTCATAGTCATAGGGGTTAGTGAAATATTCTATTGAATTTAATACGTCTAGCAGATACAATATGATTTTTTTTTCTGATTTTTTAATATAAGAAAATGTATATCCGCTTTTCTACCAGTAAAGGGGGAAAAGCAATCTAGAATTTGTTCAAAATTATATATGAGGTCACTTCAGCCTGTCCCGCCAATGCGGGAGTCTTCGGTCATCGGTCTTCCGACCAGATAAGCAAAGAATCTAAGGCTACTGGCATCATTACGGATAATCACATATAAGAATTTGACAAATGGCTAAACCAACAACTATTCTACCGTTCTTATTATACATTTACTAGTCTTAATTGTCTATAAATTAACTTTGTGACTAGTAATCCTAAACCATGAAATAACTCACATGTCCAAGAAACCCGAAGTATGGCTAAGAGGACCGATTGAAGGCTATCCCCTGCTTTTGCAACCTGTAGTACATGCGGTTTTACAAGCGCAGGAAGAAATTCATGCATTGATGAGGGATTTCTCATTAGAATTACTTTGGGAAAGACCCGCAGGAATGGCTAGCCCAGCATTTCATTTGCAGCATATCGGCGGAGTACTGGATAGAATGGTGACTTATGCTAAGGGTGAATCTCTTACTACAGAGCAGTTTGCTTACTTGAAAAAAGAAGGAGTGGTAGAAAAGAAACTGACAACTGAAGAGCTGTTGAATTTTCTTGATCTGCAGATTCAGGCCTTTTTGAAATTTGTAGAACAAACCAATACGGATAAACTGACTGAATTCCGCGGTGTTGGTAGAGCTCAACTCCCCTCTTCTGTAGGAGGTTTACTTTTCCATGCAGCAGAACATATGACAAGGCATTTGGGACAGTTGCTTGTCACAGTGAAAATTTTGCAGGAATAAGTCCAGTGCTGGCAAATCAGGAGAGCGAACCACTTTATGCTCTAAAAAACAATTGGTGATAAAACAGAAAAATCCCTGTTGTTAACAAGGATTTTATCATTTGTAAATATTTAGAATAAAGCTTAGCTCGCTTCGTCCTGCAAAGCCTTAATATTATTGTCTGTGTAGAATTTGTCCCTGAGCTCTTGGAATTCTTCTTCTAGGGAAGTGACTAGGGCAAGATTGCTATCAACATTTGACCACATTTCAGGCAGTTTCTTCTCCAGTAGACTTACACCTAGATTGATATTATCTGCTTCAATTTTCGATATTTTCTTCAATACAGAAGTTTGACTATTCTTCAAATCATCAAATTCCCTCAGGATTTTATCCATCATTTCAAGTTTTTCTAACTTATCCATAGTTCTAATTTTTAGTTAACTGAATTTTCCTGCCTTTTTAATATACTAATTATCTTCCATTTAGTAATTTAAACGGCGTTCAACTTTCTTGGTAAACACACTCACAATGAAGCTAATACCTCTAATTTCTTTTCGCAGGATAGGAAAAAAGGAAATCTTAACTCATACCTCCGACGTGCTATTATAGTTTGTCTTCAAAGGTGAAATGATCAGAATTTAGCTTTCCTCCACTTCTTAAAATCAGGTATGCACCGGCTACACCAAACGCCACTTTCAAGGCTATATTTTTTTTGGACAAAGCCAGCGAGAGTACATAGGTCCCAGCGATTAGAGATGTCAGTCCCTCTGAATAATTGGTAATTTTTCTTAAGCTATTCATAGCTTTATGGTCTTTATTTGTCAGGATAATTTCACTCATTGGAACTAGAGGTTCAAATAACATGCTAGATGAATTTTCCATGCTCAGCAGCTATAAATACCATAGTTCGTTCTAAAAAGGATTAAAATCAAGTAGTATGTGCCCCAAATTGAGGAGAAGGAAAAAGTAGTTGGCAGCCCTTAGGATTGGTTATGACTCACTCAATAATGACTTCAACTCCTATTTTTCAAGCAGGTTTAAACGCACAATTATTTCTTCGGTATCCCCATTTCCATAAGAATCTTATATTTTGCAAACCCTTCATTAACTGAAGGAAATCAATGCTAAACCTAGTTATCTCACTTAATGCGCAATTCCAATACTCTCATACTTTCCTGTAGTATATCACTGGCTATTTTCTCCAGTTGCACTCCAGAAAAATCACCTTTTGATGTTTCACCTGCGGATTCTATGGACCCTAAACGATTGGAACAACCCTACCCTGCCATCAGCATTCCTGAAGATGCAGACATGGAATCTCCAGTTTGGAAAGGCATAGATCTTAGCCCTCAAGCACCTTTGGTGCCTGTATCGGCCAATGAAGAATTGAAATCCTTTAAACTTCAGCCTGGATACAAGCTTGAGCCGATTTTGTCTGAACCTCAAATCCGCGAACCTGCGGCGATTCAGTTTGACGGAAATGGACGAATGTATGTACTCGAACTCAGAACTTACATGCAAGACATCGATGCTACCGGAGAATTGATGCCTACGTCGAGAATATCCAGATGGGAGGACAAAGACAATGATGGGGTATATGAAACAAGTGTAATCTTCTTGGACAGGCCTGGTATTTCCACGTTATGTAGTTCCTTTTGGCAAAAACACCATTTTATCCATGGAGTCAAATGAGGACAATGTTTACAAATACACGGATACTGATGGGGATGGAAAGGCCGATAAGAAGGAACTTTTCGCCTCTGGATTGGGAAGATCCGGTAACGTGGAGCATCAGACTAGTTTCCTGACTTGGACCATGGACAACTGGATGTACAGTACTTACAATTCCCGAAGAATCCGCTGGACACCTGATGGAGTGATTCAAGAACCTGCAGGAAATCCTTGGGGGCAATGGGGAGTAACTCAGGATAATTATGGACAGACATGGTTCCATGGACGGTGCAGGAGGAGTTCCTCAAGGATTCCAGTTCCCACTAGTCTATGGTAATTTCGGGGTCAAAGGCCAATATAAAGATGGATTCAGGGAGCCTTTTAGTTTGGTAAAATTGGCTGATTTCCAACCTGGAATGCGGGAAGCAAAAGCAGATGGCTCACTTAATAATGTGACAGGTGCAGCTGGAAATGACGTTTTTCGCGGAGACAGACTTCCAGCAGAGATACAAAACAAATACTTTTATGGTGAGCCGGTAGGCCGTATAGTTCGCCAGGTAAACACCGAGAAAATAGAAGGTCTATCGTATATACAAAACCCATACAGAGAAGCTCAATCTGAGTTTATTCAATCCACAGACCCTTTATTCAGACCAGTAGATATAGCCACTGCTCCGGATGGCACCATGTATATCGTCGATATGTATCGAGGTATAATTCAGCAAGGAAACTGGACTCAAGATGGAAGCTACCTTCGTACCAAAATCCAGCAATATCAAATGGATGATATTGCCGGAAATGGGCGAATCTGGAGACTAACCTATGAGGGGATGGAAAGAAACAAGGAGAAGCCAAAAATGCTAGAAGAGACTTCAGCTCAACTTGTACGACATCTAAGCAATCCAAATGGATGGTGGAGAGATAAAGCTCAGCAGCTAATTATCTTGAATCAGGATAAATCAGTGGCCGGTGACTTAGAAAAAATTGTAAATACATCTGACAATGAGTTGGCCAGGATTCACGCCTTATGGACCTGGAAGGTTTAAATTCTCTTAAACTCCAAATGGTTAAAAAGTTGCTCAAGGATGAAAGTCCTCAAATGCGTATTCAGGCACTCCGTGCAAGTGAAAGTCTTTATAAATATGGGGAAAAGAGTTTGGCTGCAGACTATAGGGAAATGATCAACGATTCCTCACGAGATGTGGCTTTACAAGCTTTGTTAAGTGCATTTGTTCTTAAAATAGATCAGAATGAAGAGTTGATTAAATCAACCTTGGCAGTAAATCAATCTGAGGGAATGCAGCTTGTTGGGACGCAGCTATTGGAGCGTATCGCAAAGGAAAAGGAATTGGCCGCTACTCAGTTTGAGCCTCAACAACTTGCTCTTTACAACAAAGGCAAAACCATCTTCGACAGTTACTGTTCTACTTGTCATGGGCCTAAAGGATTGGGGACACCAACTGGCAGCGGGGAACTAATTGCACCTGCATTCTCCGGTTCTCAGAGACTAATGGGTCATCCTGAATACGCAGTTAAAACGTTGCTGCACGGATTGAATGGAGCTTTGGATGGAAAGGAATACGAGGGAGTAATGATTGCGATGGATAGCAATGACGATGAATATATCGCTTCTGTAGTATCCTATATCCGAAATGATTTTGGGAATTCCGGAAGCTTCGTAAGTCCTGAATATGTAGCACAACTTAGAAAAGAAACAGCTGATAAAGAGGGAACTTACCAGTTTGACGAACTTGTCTCAGAAATCCCAAAGGCACTTCTATTACAGGATAACTGGAAAATTTCTGCAAGCAGCACTACATTGCAAGGCGTAGGCTCTACTAAGGACCCTTCTTATGCTTTTACATACAAAGGATGGAAAACAGAAAGCCCTCAAGAAGCAGGCATGTGGCGTACCAAATAGAACTTCCTACCGCTAAGCATATCACAGAAATTCAGTTTGATGCTGGAGGTAAAGAGTATCCTCTATGCGTATTCCGTTTCGACTTCGACAGATGGTCACACCTGGACTAAAGTAGCAGAGTCTGCTGGAAATCAGGGAGAAAACACGATTCAATGGAAAGCCGAGGGAAATGCAAGATTCCTTAAATTAGAAAGCACGAAAAGTGGGGAGCAGCCTTGGGCGATGAAATCATTGACGCTTTTTGCCAGATGATTTAACCTTAAAAATTAACTAACATAGTGGTGTGTTATAATTAAGCGATGAGGTAGCTCATCGCTTTTTTTAGTTACTCATAAATTACCATTTATGATTATCTGGCATTTACCTTGGATTCATTGCTTATCTGGTCGGGAGACTTCCGCACTGGCGGGACAGGCTGAAGCGGCCTCAATTCTTAAGTTTAACGTAACCTTTTTTTTGCTTTTGACTCCCTACTGGAACAAAAACTGATATACATATTACCATGTATGAATTCTAGTTAATACAATTAAATATATCCTTTCTAATCAATTCACGTACTTTTAACCTATTCCTAAAGCTAAATTCTAATGAACAGGTTTATAATCGGATTTTTCGCAGCTATTCTACTTTTAGGAGGGATTTGGCTTTTTGTGAATGATAAAGCCAAAGAAGCTGAGCTTCAAGCCAACTCAAGTTTGATCCAACAGCAGATTCAGCAAGTGGGAAAGTTGGTGGTTACAGAAGCATATTATTCTCAGGTTTTCACCTACAAAAACTCCCAGAAACTTTTTCTAAATATGGTTAGTGCCGATAAAAAGGCATTGATAGTAGCGAAGGCGAAAGCGACGGTAGAATATGATTTACGGCAAATGGAAACGGAAATTGACCCCAACAAAAAGACGGTCACTATTGTGAAAATCCCTGAACCAGTGGTAAATGTATATCCTGAATTTGAGTATTACGATGTAACTCAGGATTATCTGAACCAATTCGAAGGCAAGGACTATAACACGATCAAAACCAGCATAACTGCTCAGTTTCGTAAGAAAATCGATGAATCAGGTCTAAAAGATGATGCTCAGGACCGTTTAATGAGTGAACTTCTAAACATCTACATTCTCACCAATTCCCTGAGTGGACCCTAGTTTATAATGAAGAGGTAATCGAAAATCAAGAGCAATTGATCTCTCCCAAAAAGTAATTTTTTATGCTAGTGTATTGGAGCTTTCCAAGTATCATAAACTCCTTTGATTGAGTCTCCGATTCCTTTGGTATCACGATTAACTATTGCCACACCTAGAATCAAAATTGCGGCAGCTACATTAAGGCCTTTCTGAATATTACTGAGCTTCTTGATGGTCCCCTGAATCTCACTGGCAATTGAATTTATTTTGGCTAAAGAATCCACCGCTTCATCCATAATTAAGGTGGTAGAAAAAGCCAAAATATCCTCCCCTGTTTGAAGCAACATATTTTGAGTTTCGCTTAGCTCTTTATTCTCTTCCAACGAGAGCTTATCCCAGTTTTCATACCTAAAGTCACCAATTGCCATTCCCAAATAGTAAAAATTATCAGACAATTGCTTTGCTTGATCAGAAGTCAGATTGGCCATAGTTTTAGTGATTAAGTTTTTTGAATTCAGAAATTAGAGCTTTAATGTTACTAGAATATCCTTTGGCTAAGTTATGTAGGCTTTTCACTGATAGTTCATTTCTATTTTCATACAACACTTGGTGCCCTTTTGCTATTTCATTCAGACTTTTTCCAAAAACCTCCAGCTCCATCTCTTTCCTTTTAATTTCCTCTAGCGCGTGATAATAATCTGCCGTTGCTTGGCCTTTTTCATAGTCGGAAAGTACAGTTCTACTCATTTTCATATCCATGTAATAGGCGTATAGTCTTTCTCGTCTAAACCTCAATTCACCTTTGAGGTTGGTGCTAATGATCACTTCAAACTTGTCCAGCAGGATCTGGATGGGCTCATTGGCATCTTCAATATATTTTGCCAATTTCTTTCTCCGGTAAAAATCAGTGGAAGCCCTCAGGAGTGTATTCGAAAGGCTTGAAAAAGCTGAAGCAGTACGCTCATCGATTTGAAGAGGGCCTACTTCTTCGGTAGTTAGCACACCTAGTAAAGCTTCGCTGCTGTAGGTGGTAAGTTCATTGTTTGACAATTCTCCCAATCCTACAAAGTATCCTTCTATCGTATTATAAAACACCTGAGCTACACTGTCAGCATCTTCATAAAGCGCACAGCTACATTCTTGGGCTCGTTTTATTTCATACAATCTGATTGCCTCATCAGCACATCTATCAAGGCAATGCTGCAAAAAGGAATAATCTATTAGCTCATAATTTTTTATGCTTTCTATAGAAGATACCGAAAAATCACCGACTGATTTGAGATTGACACAACTAACCAAATTCAAAGCAAAGAGAATGAGAATTAGCTTACTTTTTAGACGATATTTATTCATAATGTACTACTTAAAAATGGTCGATTGAATCAACGCCTGCCTCGCTTCAAAAACTCACATAGCATTTAGCCTCAATAAGATAGTAAGAATTTATTTCACTTTAGCTGCTACCTATAATCAGAAAAAAAGAGACAGAAAACTGGAGGTCCACCCCACTCTTCTGTCTCTAGATTATTTCAGTTTATGCTTATCCGCAAAGATGCCAGTTACCTTAGATACTTTGCTTATCTGCTCGGAAAACTCCCGCACTGTCGGGACAGGCTGAAGCAGCCTCAATTTTTAAGTTAATCAT
Source organism: Algoriphagus sp. 10J20-15 (assembly GCF_055809615.1). Classification (NCBI taxonomy): domain Bacteria; kingdom Pseudomonadati; phylum Bacteroidota; class Cytophagia; order Cytophagales; family Cyclobacteriaceae; genus Algoriphagus; species Algoriphagus sp. 10J20-15. The sequence continues at coordinate 18,856 of NZ_JBVVUG010000010.1, read as the reverse complement.
ACCCTATTTTGCTTTTGACTCCATACTGGCACAAAAGCGGATATCATATTCAGATTTTAGCGATAATTATTCTGGACTAACCGAAAACTTATTTCCTATAATTCGATTGTCTTTCCACCATCCAGCCAGGATATTGAAGCGGAAGTGGACTGATTTCATCAATTTTCCTTAGGTCATCTTCAGTTAGAAGCAATTGAGTAGAGTCTACATTGTCTTTTAATTGAGTCAATGTTTTGGAGCCTATAATCGTACTGGTGATCCCTTTCTGCTGTCTAACCCAAGCTAAGGCAACCTGCGCGATGCTAGAATCATGGATTTTGGCTAGGTCTGACATTACATCTACCAAATCATAGGCCTTTTCCTTGTCAATAGGTGGAAAATCAAAGTTGGCACGTCTAGAATCAGCATCTGCCTCTTTACGTGTAAATTTGCCTGTTAAAAACCCTCCTGCCAAAGGGCTCCATGGGAAAATAGCAATATTATGATCCACCGCCATAGGCACTAACTCATGCTCAATATCCCGGCTTACGGCTGAATAATAATACTGAAGCCCCATGAATTTGTGCCAGCCACGATAGTGTGCAATAGCCTGAGCTTTTGCTACCATCCATGCCGGCCAATTGCAAATTGCGATGTACCGGACTTTACCTGATTCTATAATATCGTTGAGCGAGCGGACTATTTCTTCTAGGGAAGTCAAGGGATCTACTCCGTGAACATATAGTATATCGACGTAATCCATTTGAAGTCTTTTCAGACTTGCTTCTACCGAATTGAAGATATTATATCTGGATAGTCCGGCACTATTGGGCTTGTCCTTCATTTTTGCCAGAAGCTTGGTGGCAATCACGATCTCATCTCTTGGTATTCCAAGATCCGATAAACCCTGACCAAGTAGTTCCTCGGATTGCCCAAAGGAATACACGTTGGCAGTATCGATAAAGTTGATTCCGGAATCTACCACAGCCGCAAGCATTTCATTCACTTCCTTTTGCTGGAGCTTTCCGATTTTGGCCCACATGTCTTCTTGCTGTCCTCCAAAAGTCATGGTTCCGAAGCAGAGTTCAGATACCACTAAGCCGGTATTCCCGACAGTATTGTACTTCATAGTGTTGTTATTAGGTGCTTAAAAAAAGAGTTGTGCCTAGTAAACAGGAGAGTACTAAAAACAGTTTCTTCCAAACTTTGGTAAAAGGCAAAATCCAAGGAATTTTCTAACCTTCAGAAATAGCCTAAATCCTTTTTTCCCAACAGTTCAATTTTCCTTTACTCTCGGATTTAACTAATCTATAGCTTCCCGGAATCTCGGAGCATTCTCCACAATAGGTAACGACCCGACTTCCTGCCGGAGCCTGATCAAACTTTTCACGTAACAATAAAACGTACTCCTGATGAGCTTTCTCGTCTAATTCCTGATCCTTATCTAGCTTATCATGTGAATTAATAAGTTCTTCAAAGGAATTGAAAAAATAGAAAGAATCATATAAACTAAAATCCATGTCAATTAAATCGGCATGGATAAAATTGAGATTTTCCAGAGCAAGATTTTTGGAGATTTTTCTAGAAAGCTGCACTAAATTTTCCCTTCGCTCCACCCCAACAATTTTAGCACTGGAAGATAAAGCTGCCACTAGGCAGAATTTTCCTGAGCCAGAGCCAAGATCCAAGACCTTGTTTCTTCCGTCTTCAGTTAAAAATTTACTGGCTTTTAAAGCAATTTCCACTGGAGTCCAATGGGTCCTGGCAAGCTTCTGCATTTTTATTGGATAAAATGCATTTATAAACTCTTCCGTCATTTTTAATACTTCCATTGTTAAGGAAAAATTCTTCTTGCTCCTACTTGCTTTGAAATGACGATCAATTGCATTATCACCTAAGTAAATGTCTTTTTCAGGACAAGTCCTTTATGAACAGCCAATTATTTAAACATACATAAAAGGTATTACAATTCACATCAAGGCAGTTCCCCAAATTGATTTTTGAAACCTATCTTTATAAAAAAATCAAAAAGCCTTAATGAAATACTTTCTACCTATTGCCTTCTTTTTTGCATCAAATGTATTCTTTGATTTCACTGCAGTTGATCTGAAAAAACATGAAAATCACGCTAATTCCATCTCCATTCCCTTGGGTGGAAACACATATCAAACTGCAGGAGGTACTCAAGAGAAAATTGGAGAATCTGGAATACTAACCTGGTCAAATGCAGCTAGTGAATTCAGTGTTTATGTGAATTCAACTGTAGAAAAAGAAGTAGTAATTTATTTAGATATTATAACACAGGAAGCTGATTCTGAAATAAGTATATCACTAAATAACACTCAAGATATTTCCTTAAAAAAAGGACAAAACGGAAGCATAGAAGTGGGTCAATTCAAACTTGCTACGGGTTATAACGAAATCAAATTAAGGGGTATACAAAAATCGGGTCATCACTTTGCCCAACTCAAAAATCTGACTTTATCCTATGAAGGTGAGCTGAATCTAGCTTTTGTGAAAGACAATGAATCTAACCGCTTTTATTGGGGCCGAAGAGGACCATCCGTGCACTTATCCTATACCCTGCCTGATAGCAAAAATTTCAAATGGTTTTATAGCGAAGTCACCGTTCCTGTCGGCTTAGATCCCATAGGATCTTATTTTATGGCTAATGGATTTGCAGAAGGATATTTTGGGATTCAAGTCAATTCTGAGTCAGAGCGAAGAATTCTATTCTCGGTTTGGAGCCCATACAAAACAGATAATCCTGGAGAAATCCCTGCGGAGGAAAAAATCGGCTTGTTGGCAAAAGGTGAAGATGTTTATACTGGTGAATTTGGAAATGAAGGATCTGGAGGGCAAAGTTACCTCAAATACAACTGGAAGGCTGGGAAAACTTACCGCTTTCTTAATTCTGTGGAGCCTGATGGTAAAGGAAACACGATTTACTCTGCCTATTTCATGGATCCGGATGTAGAAGAATGGATGCTAATTGCTTCTTTTTTAAGACCTAAAACAGATACATGGTATAAGAGACCCCATTCATTTCTGGAGAATTTTGTACCCCAATCAGGTCATCTAGAGCGCACAGCTAACTATGGAAATCAATGGGCTGCAGATGAAAATGGGAATTGGATAGAGTTAACTGAAGCAAGGTTCACGGGAGATGATATAGCTAGACGAGGTTTCAGAATGGATTATGCTGGAGGAGAAAAATCGGGAGAATTTTACCTTAGAAATGGAGGATTCTTTGATATCCCTGAGGTATTAAATAGCATGCATCAACGTGAGTCAACCGGGCATAAACCTGAAATCGAGTTCCATAAACTACCCTAACCACTCTCCTAAAATTTAATCAATAAACCTATGGAGCCAATTTTGGCTTCAGAGAATTACTATGAATTACACAATTGAATCAGGCAACCTACTTGTAAAAGTAAATCCGCTAGGAATAGAACTCAGTTCGATTAAAAATAAAGCAACAGGGCTAGAATACCTTTGGCAAGGAGATCCAAACTTCTGGAAAGGTCAAGCACCTGTGCTTTTCCCTATTATTGGAGCATTAAAAGATGGGTTTACGGTCATCAATGGTCAGAAATATGAAATGCCTAAGCATGGCATAGTGCGTAATTCCAGCAAACCCGTGCTAGTGGACCAAACAGATTCTACGCTAAGATTTCGTCTTTCTGGAGATCAGGAATCAATGCTGAATTACCCTTATAACTTCCAGTTAGACATACTTTTTACACTAAAAGGGAAATCATTAATGGTTGAACATAACATCTCAAACTTGGGAGATTCGGCTATGTTTTACTCCCTTGGAGCTCACCCTGCCTTTAACTGTCCCTTGAAAGATGGAGAAGAATATGAAGACTACTTTTTAGAATTTGAGCAACTAGAAACAGATTCAACTTGGCTAGTGGAGAAAAATGGCCTCATAGGGTTGGATCAAAAGCTAGTGCTTAATCATACAGACAAGCTTCACCTGAACAAGCATTTATTTGATGAAGATGCCTTAATATTCAAAAATCTAAAATCCCAAAAAGTTAGTCTTACCCATCAAAGTAGAGGCCCAATACTATCTGTGAAATTCGATGATTTCAACTACTTAGGAATTTGGGCAAAACCCTTTGCTCCTTTCGTTTGCATTGAGCCTTGGTTAGGCATAGGAGATAGCATAGATTCTAATCAAGACTTTGAAGAAAAGGAAGGTATACTAAAATTGGAACCTCATAAAAGCCACACTAAAGCCTATGAAATCACAATTCTAGAATAGGTGGGCTTTAGGGGTAAAATGAAATAGGCTGATCCAAATTATGGATCAGCCTCTTTTTTGATAAAGAATTGATCAAATTACTTGGCCCATTCCATATAGTCTTGATTGACTTTGCCTTCAACTACATTTTCATTGGAGTAGATGATAATTCTATATTTAAAAGTGGCTGATTCCCCTTTTCCAAGTTTAAAATTCAACTCATCCTTACCATCACTTAGGGCTTTTTGTCCCAAAGGATTTGCAGCAAAAAGACCATAGCCTGCTGGCCCGTCCAATCGGTCAGGAAGACCTGGGTTTGATGGGTAATCAAGAATTGCTACAGAAATAGCTTCGCTATTGATTTTGCCTGTAAGACTTACCCAGTCGCCTCGAGTTCCCCAGACATCATCACCTTTAATTCCCTCACTGCTTAGATACATTCCTGTGATTCCCTCATTGTTCATTGTAGGTACATCTGTTGCTTTCCCTGAGGCATCAGTGAAAAGATCCCTGGCTTATTAGAAGGATGTTCCAATTGCCTAGCCGTACGAAGACCCAGCATACCTTCTTTATTGTCAGTAAGTTTCACCTCTCCATTTGGAGCAGTTAAAGTAGCTATTCTGTCAATCGTTCTTTGATTCTCTTTACCACTAAATATAAATGTGGTATTCTCTGTCAACAGAACCTCGCCTTGGTCATTCATCCAATCTAAACTTACTTCTAAAACCCCTTCTTCGTTACCACTCTTCACTGAATTGATGGATTTATGGACGATATGGCCATACTTAGACTTGTCGGTAATAGCGGAGGAATTATTCCAAAAGTCAAGGCCATTTACATCACCGTAGTTGAACCAAAGTCCCAAATGATGGGGATGATCCACTCGTTCTCCAGGTCTTGGAGTGACGGGCCAGCCTCTGGTGATTGCTGTTCCGTTTGCAGTATTGATTGGATAAAGAACAGGCTTCTCCAAGGAATCCGGATAGATGTATGAAGTGAAAAATTCACCATCAATGATTACATCGACTTTTTTAGCTACCTCATCCTGTATCAGTTGTATTCTATCTTCCATTTGTTCTGGTTCTGATTGTTCTGCTTTTTCCTGAGCACCACCACATGCATAAGACATTGCTGATAAGGCTAATACAGCGGAATATTTAAAGAGTTTGTGTTGATTATTCATCGTATTTAAATTCTGGATTTAGTGTTTTTGAGTTTTAGTAATGAGCGTATAAATCTAATTTTCAGATCATTTTGATTTTTTCAGCGTATTAAATAAAGCCAATTGTTCTTTAAGAGCAGCTACTCTATCGGCAGGCTCAGTCCGGGCTTCCATCAGGATCCAACCGTCATACTTGATATCATTGAAGAGTTTGAAAAGCTCTGGGTAAGGATAATCCCCTTCATTGAACTCGCGCACGTGAACGGTGTCTCCGAACCACTTTTTCACTGAATTGAAGTTTGCTTCCAAGCCAGGAGGCAACAAATCTTCGGCATTGCAATTCCAACAGATTTTCACTGCTGGTTCAGTTACCTGATCAAAAATCGCCTTCATGATAGGAAGCTCCTGAGTCAAATGCCCATGTACTTCCACTCTAACTAATTGCCCATAATCAGCGGCAAACTTTCCAACTTCATTGAAAGATTCAGCGATCTGGGCTATTGTTTTTTCTTTAGGAACATCAGCTGGTAGGTTATTTGGTTTAACCTTAATTCCTGTAGCGCCAATATCCTTGCAGAGCTTGATGTATTCCTTGGTGCCCTCTATATTTTTGCGGAGCACGGCAGAATCAGGACTATGGTATTCGTAATTACTTCCGTATCCCAAGCAAGTCACCTTACTATCCTTAAAACGTTTTTTCACTTCTGCACGCTCGGCTGCATTAAGGCTTGTTTCCACGCCATGCGCATGCTCGGTGCGAAGTTCCACTCCTAGCACCCTCTGCTTTTTCACAGTTTGCAATTAGCGTTGGTAGATCCCAATCTTTCCCCCATTGGTAAGTTACTAATCCGAACTTCATCCCTGATTTTGCCCTTGCAAGGGCAATCTATAGGAAATTGCATTGCTGCTAAACTTAAGCCGGCAGCCATACTCTTTTGCATAAAATCTCGTCTTGAATTGCTCATTGATTCTATATAGTGTGAATTATTAAGTAGTAGAAAGTTGGAATTAGACCTTATTAGGAACTGTGTAAGGGTCACCGATAATCTCTGGTCAACATCTTGTTTGCTTCTTTGTCTTTGACAAATTTTTCTTCACTACCATCAAATCGAAGTTCACGACCAGTCAGGTAAGATACATTTGCAATCAATGGAAGTACAGACGACTTGAAGCCTTCTTCTATATCGCAATGCAGGGTTCTCGATTATTTCCTGCTCTGATTGCATCGAGGAAGTTGGCGTAATGCTCAGCACCACCCGGGGCAGCCAATACTTGGTTACTTGGTGCTGGAGCAGCTCCTTTTTTGGATTGGGCAAAAGGCTCCGCTTCTTTCTCACGAAATGCTTTCCAAGTGCCACCATCCAATTCTAAATACCCTTTGGTGCCATAAAAAACATTTCCGATATGGATATCTAAGCTAGATTCACCATTGGTATATCTACCTCGGGTCTCAAATTCGAGCATAGTTCCGTCAGCATATTTGAATGTTGATGTTTGCGTATTTGGAGTTTCCTGAGAGCATTCGTTTGGATCTATACCATAAATTCCTCCAGCGGAATAAACTGAAACTGGGTGCTCATTCTTATTCATTCCCCAGCGAGCTACGTCAAACTGGTGCGGTCCTTGGTTGCCCGTATCCCCATTTCCTGTGGCCCAGTGCCAATGCCAGTTGTAGTGCACTTTCTTTTCATTATAAGGAATCATCTCTGCTGGTCCTCTCCAATAGTCGTAATGAAGTGAAGCCGGCGGCGTACTATCTGCCACTTTTCCAAAAGAATCACGTGGTTTGAAGCAAGTCCCTCGTGCCATGTAGACATCTCCAATTCCTCCTCCGTGGAGGAATTCCATCGCTTCCATCACATTGGCAATTGATCGGTTTTGGAAGCCTACCTGAACTCGTCTATCATACTTACGGGCTGCTTCCACCATTTTTCTGCCTTCCCAGACGTTATGGCTGGCTGGCTTTTCTATGTAGACATGCTTTCCAGCCTGACATGCCCAGATCGTAGCCAGCGCATGCCAGTGATTTGGAATTGCCATAGAAAGGGCATCTAATTCCTTATCTTCCAGTACCTTTCTTACATCCCACTCTGTCGTTGGCGTAATGCCTGTTCTTTTCTATAACCACTTTCGATTTCTCTGAGAAATATTGCTCATCAGCATCGCATAGAGTTTTCAACCTCACGTTTCGATTATCCTTCAATGCACACCATTGATTGATATGATTGCTGCCTTGGCCTCGAATTCCCACCACTGCAATATTAATTCGTTCATTTGCTCCAATGATAGAAGCGTATGATTTGGCACTCATGCCCATGCCAGCTATGGCTATTCCGGCGGTACCTAAGAGACTTTTCTTTATGAATTCTCTTCTTTTTTCCATTTAAATTCAGGTTATAGGGTTTATTGTAGTTACTAAATAGTGTTATAGATTATTTGTTTTACCATTAGATAAACAGTATTTCAGCTATGAATTTTTAATCTAAACAATCTCTTTCTAGCAATCAATAGGAATTATTTGTACACCTGAAATACTTGTGCAAACGATTGCTTTTTCTCTATCACTATTTACGGTGATAATCTGATATATCACCATTTACGGTGATATTTTGATTTATCACCATTTACGGTGATATTAGTACTATGATAGCATTGATCACAGGAGATATAATCAATTCCAGAGAGCTGAAAAACCAGAATCTGTGGATAGATCCCTTCAAGAAACTACTTGGAACATGGGGGCAAACACCTAAGCAATGGGAAATCTTCCGAGGAGACAGTTTCCAACTGGAAATACCAAATGCAGAGGAAAGTCTGCTTGCAGCTTCGCAGATCAAAGCTCTAATCAAAAGTCTGCCCTACCCTGATGAGAGTAAAAGAAGCTCTCCGGTGGATGTGCGAATGGCGATAGGGATTGGTACTAAGTCCTATGATGCAGATAGAATATCCGAAAGCAACGGAGAGGCATTTGTAAGATCAGGTGAGAAGTTTGAGCAACTGAAAAGCGAAATGATCACACTAGCCATCAACTCGCCTTGGTCTGAATGGAACGATGAAATGAATCTTTACCTGAAGCTGGCAGGTATACAAATGGACAGCTGGTCGATCTCTTCTGGCGAATTGATGTCCGAAATGCTCACCAACCCAGACCGTAAGCAGGCAGAAATAGGAGAAGTCCTTCACATCAACCAAAACTCAGTGAGTAAGCGATACAAAGCTGCACGGGGAGAGGATATTCTGGCACTCGAGAAATTGTTCAGAAAGAAACTCAAGCAATTGCTCTAATGCTCATCCTGATCAAACTCATACTTGCTCATCTCATTGGAGACTTTCTACTGCAACCCACTTCTTGGGTGAAAGAAAAAGAAAAGCGAAAAGCCTCTTCCGGTAAACTGTATATCCATGTATTAATCCATGGCGCTCTTGTGCTGCTACTTCTTTGGGATCTGAATCGATGGTACTTCGCAGTATCGCTCATGCTGGTACATTTGCTGATCGATCTAATCAAACTCTACGCTCAGAAGCAAAAGACCAAAACAAGCTGGTTTATCGCAGATCAAGCCTTACATCTACTAAGTGTCTTCATTATCTGGGGGATATTGACTGAGGTTTCTGTGGACTGGCAATCGGTATTCCAAAACCAAAACCTGCTTGGACTGATCACACTAGTACTTTTCCTCACACAGCCAACTTCGATCATCTTGGCCCATTTGCTCAAAAAATGGTCTGACTCTATCCCTTCCCAGCCGGATCAATCCCTTCAAGATGCAGGCAAATACATAGGAATCCTTGAACGACTCTTTGTCTTTTCCTTTATAGCCACGGGACATTGGGAGGCTGTAGGTTTCCTTCTTGCCGCCAAATCGGTCTTTAGATTTGGAGATCTTCGAAAATCAAAAGAGCGAAAACTCACTGAATACATACTAATCGGAACTTTATTAAGCTTCGGCACAGCTATGTTGTGCGGACTAATCTTTTTATCTATTACCAATTAAATGGCCCAAACTAACGAACTGGATTCCATCCAACTCAATTTTTCCTCAAGTGACTTACTGCTGCTTAATCTGGCACTCGCCCTCATTATGTATGGAGTAGCGCTGGATCTGAGATTTGAGGATTTTAAATACTTGGCAAAAAACCCAAAAGGATTCTTTTTGGGTGTATTCTCACAATTTATTCTCTTGCCATTTCTCACGTGGTGTCTAGTCCTAATCATGAAACCACCACCCTCAGTCGCCTTAGGCATGTTCCTCGTAGCAGCGTGCCCTGGCGGAAATGTCTCCAATTTCCTCTCTAGCCTAGCAAAAGGTAATACAGCCCTTTCGGTAAGTCTGACTGGATTTTCAAGCATACTTTCTATCATCAGCACACCTTTGAATTTCGCATTATGGGCAGGTTTCTATGCTCCTACCAAGCTATTGCTAAAGGAAATCAGCTTAGACTATGCAGATACTTTCATTACAGTAGCCTTGATCCTAGGCGTCCCTTTAATTCTAGGAATAATCACCCATAAGTACGCATCTACTTTTGCAGAGAAAGCTTCCAAAATTCTTAAACCTCTGAGCATTCTAATTTTTGCAGCATTTGTGGTTATCGCATTCGCCGGCAATTTCAATCTCTTTACCAAGTACATTTCCCTGATTTTTATTTGGGTACTGGCTCATAATATTGTGGCATTAGGCTCAGGCTTTTTTACCGGCAAAATATTCAGATTGCCACTGGCAGATGTGAAAACAATGACGATAGAAACAGGCATTCAAAATTCAGGTTTGGGGCTGGTTTTGATCTTTACATATTTTGATGGCCTAGGTGGAATGGCTATTATTACGGCTTGGTGGGGCATCTGGCATTTAATATCAGGCATGACCATCGCAAGTCTTTGGAAATCAAAAGCCTGAAAAACTTACCAAGAAACGCTAAAAAATCAATGCAATATTTAATTAATGAATTCCTTCGCATCATGGTAAAGATTTCTTTGAAGGGATATTTCAATAAAATAGTTATAGAAGGGAAGGAAAATATACCAAAAAACACGCCCATCCTACTCGTTGCGAACCACCAAAATGCATTGATTGACCCCCTCCTTTTAGCTACTCACACTGGTCTTAAGCCTTCTTTTTTGACTCGGGCGTCCGTCTTTAAAAAATCCTTTGTTGCTAAATTGCTCAATTTCATCCATATGCTACCTGTTTACCGGGTGCGTGATGGTTTTTCAACTATACAGCAAAATCAAACTACTTTTGATCAAACCTATGAGGTACTTCGCGGCAACGGAACAGTAATAATTTTTGCCGAAGGTAGCCATAGCCTCATCCGTAATCTACGCCCATTGAGTAAGGGTTTTACCAGAATTGCTTTTGGCCTGAAAGAAAAATACCCTGAAGTAACACCCGTGATCTTGCCGGTGGCATTGGACTATAGTGCGCATAAGCGATCAGGAAGCATCGCCAGAGTGACTATTGGAAAAGTCATTCCAGTAGATATGCCATCTGCGAAGTCAGGTTTGCTCACCAAATCCGTTCAGGTGGCATTGAAAAATCTGGTAGTAGAGATACCTAATGAAGATTATGATCAACAACTGGAAAACCTGATTGCGCATCAAGTTGATGTAAGTTCTAGAGAAGACGTGGAGTTGTTTTTGAAAACTGGTCAGGTTGCAAACCCCGTGAAAGAAGCATCAGGATTCACGAATAAATTGATGAAGATTTTCAATTTTCCCTTGTATTGGCTTTGGCTCATGAAAAAGCCAGGAGTCAAAGATCCTGTGTTCTCATCTACTTGGAAATTTCTGATTGGCTTTGCGCTAGCACCAGCCTATTATTTAGTTCTTCTTTGGCTTGCTATAAGCAGCCCGTTTGGTTCTTGGGCACTCGCATTTTTGATAATGGCATTAGTTACCGTAATCGTAAATAAGAATCCCCAGGAATAAAGACAGCATTGACCAAATATTCTTTGGGATATTTTATAACTTTGAACGAAGAGTTAAACCCAAAAAATAACAGACATGAGTCAAGACTTTCTTCCTTTGAATGGGACTGATTATGTAGAATTGTACGTTGGCAATGCCAAACAATCTGCACTCTACTATCAATATGCCTTTGGCTACGAGCTTATCGCCTATGCCGGTCCAGAAACTGGCATAAAGGATAGAGCATCCTATGTCCTCAAACAAGACAAAATTAGATTGGTACTTACTTCTCCACTTCACCCTGAAGGTCCAATCGCAGATCACATCCGTAAACATGGTGATGGCGTGAAGGTTCTGGCACTTTGGGTGGATGATGCAGCACAGTCATGGAAGGAAACTACTTCCAGAGGCGCAGAATCAGCTTCGGAACCTAAAACTATCAGTGATGAATACGGCCAGGTGGTGGTAGCTTCCATCAAAACCTACGGGGAAACCATCCACACCTTTGTAGAACGAAAAGAATATAAGGGCATATTCCTTCCGGGATATCAGCCAAAGTCAAGCACTTATGCTGCCCAGCCGATTGGGCTGAAATACATCGACCACTGCGTAGGAAACGTGGAGTTGGGTGAGATGAATCGCTGGGTGGAATTCTACGAAAATGTCATGGGATTCAAACTACTCATCACCTTTGATGATGAGGATATCTCCACCGAATACTCTGCGCTGATGTCCAAAGTAGTTTCCAATGGCAACGGCTATGTCAAATTTCCGATCAATGAACCTGCCGCCGGCAAGAAAAAATCGCAAATAGAAGAATACCTTGACTTCTACCGGGGCCCAGGGGTGCAGCATATGGCGATTGCCACAGATAATATCATTGAGACGGTAACGGAATTACGAAAAAGAGGTGTGGAATTCTTGGTTGTTCCTTCCTCCTACTACGATGACTTACTGGATCGTGTGGGCGAAATAGATGAGGATTTGGAACCTCTAAAAGAGCTGAACATACTGGTGGATCGGGATGATGAAGGATACTTATTGCAGATTTTCACCAAACCTGTGCAAGATAGACCTACCCTGTTTTTTGAAATAATCCAACGAAAAGGAGCCAAATCCTTTGGGAAAGGGAATTTCAAAGCCCTATTCGAAGCCATAGAGCGAGAACAAGGTCTGAGAGGAAATTTATAATAATACTGGAATAGCCGACTAGAGAATTTAGTCGGCTAGTTTTTTACTTTTTATTAGAAAAGAACTAATTTCTCTAAATTTTTAACTCTAGAAAAAATGCTATCCGTCATCAGCAACACCATCAAGGGAGGGATATTTTTCCTTTTCCCTATCGTATTAATCCTGATCTTTTTTAGAAAATTGTCCATATCCTCCAACCACTGGCCACTAAAATCAGTGCCGCGCTGGGATTGGCAAGTTCAGACTTCGATTTTCCCTACCTCATAGCGATTCTCATCATTTTGGTGTTTTGCTTTTTGGCTGGTACCGTCGCCAAATTAGGGGCAGGCAAGTGGTTAGTGAATTGGATTGAAGAGCATGTACTTACGCTTTTCCCTGGATACCAGCTCATGAAAAACACCATGCAATCCACTGCAGGGCTGGAATCTGACAAGGACTTCCCGGTGGTTTTGGTACCCATTGATGGCTGGATGATCGCCTTCCAAGTGGATACCTTAGCTACAGGAGAAGTGGTGGTTTTTGTGCCTTCAGCCCCTAGTACCTGGGAAGGAAATGTGGTAGTTTTCGAAAAAGATCAAGTAAAGGCTTGCACGCTAACCCAGAAAGATGCTACACAGATTATGCGCAGACTTGGGGTAGGTTCTGCAGAAATACTGGCAAATCACCTGAAAAAATAACTTCCGATAAACTTGCATGAGACTTGTATTGAAAGTGGTTATACAGCTACTAACGTAATACTATGGTCACTGCAGCCGAACTCCCAAAAGGTCTGGTCTATATCCGAGACACACAGCCTGACATCATTACGAAAGAAGAAAGGCCGAGGCTTTATTTTTCTGGATAAGGATAAACAAAAACTTTCCGATGAATCACATTTAGGACGAATTCAAGATCTGGTGATTCCGCCTGCATGGAAAAATGTGTGGATCAGCCCCAAAAAGAACAGCTACCTACAAGCCACCGGAATAGACGAAAAAGGGAGAAAGCAATACCTCTATCATACAAAATGGTCTGAATATTCCCAAAAAATTAAATATGACGACCTGCTCAAATTTGGGTTTTATTTACCCAAACTGCGAGAACGCTATCAGAAAGATCTTCGTCAAAAAAGCTGGAGTAAAAATAAAGTGTTGGCTCTGGCTACAGCTCTTCTGGATGAATTGCACCTAAGAGTAGGCAATAAGCACTATACAGAGACAAATAAAACACATGGGCTTACCACGCTGAGGAGAAAGCATCTCAAAGAGGATGGAAACAAAATTTCTATTAATTACACTGCTAAAAGTGGAAAAAAACGCTCGGTCTCGCTCACTAACAAAAGGCTGGTCCGGCTCCTAAAAGACTGTTCCCAGCTTCAGGTTATGAGTTGTTCAGATATCAGGATGAAGGGAAATGGCATACAGTAGATTCCAGTGATTTGAATGAATACATCAGCCTTGAAGCTCCTGAACCTGATTATTATACGGCGAAATACTTTAGAACCTGGGGAGCAAATTGTATCTGTATCAAACAGAGGGAGCTGTTGGACAAGATCTGTGAGGGAACGCGTAAGAAACCTGAAACTACGCTTATCCGAATGGTAGCTGATCAAATGGGCCATACCGTGGCAGTATGCAAAAGTTCGTATCTCCATCCTGAGATTTTGACCCATTGCCTGAAGCCCCAAAAACTAAAGGATTGTCTTCCCAAGGATTTTTCCGAAAAAGGCTATAAACCCGAAGAGGTACTCCTTCTCCAAATTCTTTGCACTAAACTTAACTGACGCCTAATCTTTTGGATTGGCATGTTTTTATTACTCCAATGAATAAAAAAACATAAAGTTCATGAGTATAGCACAAGTTTTAGGATACGATACAGAGAAAATATTTGATAAAATCACTGAGAAACTGAGCGGATGGATAGACATTTTGATAGAGAACCTTCCAAATTTTGTCTTAGCCATCCTTCTGATTTTATGTACAATTTTCATTGCTAAAACCATTAAGAGATTTTCTGGCAAGTACATCAGTAAATTAGGGACAAACGAAACCATTTCGCGCTTCCTTAGTCAATTGATTTTCCTTGGCTATTTTAGTTTTCGGGGTTATGCTTGCGCTTTCGGTGATGGATCTTTCCAAGACCGTATCATCTATTCTAGCAGGTCTGGGTATCATTGGTTTGGCACTGGGTTTTGCCTTTCAGGATACCGCAGCCAATTTCATATCAGGTGTATACATTACCTTCAATCAACCCTACAAAATAGGAGATATCATTGAAACTCACGACGGACACGAAGGTTCTGTAATTGATATCAATCTAAGAGTAACCAAAATCAGAACCTATAATGGCCCTATAGTTTACGTTCCTAATAGATACCTGTTCCAGGAATGCTTTACTAATTTCACTGAATTTGAAAAACGTAGAGTTCAAATAGAATGTGGGGTGAGCTATGGTGAAGATCTGGAGCAGGTGGAAAGAATTGCTCTAGAAGCTGCAAAGAATGTGTCTAGTCGACTTGAATCGGAGGAACCTACACTTTTTTGGACTGGGTTCGGCGATAGTTCTATCAACTTCACTTTGAATATTTGGTGCAAGTTTAATGAGGTTAGCAAGGATTTTATACCTGTAAGAAATGAAGCTATTATTTCCCTCGAAGAAAGCATTCGACGAAAATGATATTATGATTCCATTCCCAATACGTACGTTGGATTTTGGAATCAAAGGTGGTGTGCAGTTAGATAAACAACTGGAGTCACTCTCTAGTACCCAAAAAAATGGCTTTTCATCTAACCAAAATGAGAGCTAATGAAGACCGAAAAAACTATGGGAAACTTGACCCCTACCCGATTTAAAATCACTCACATCCCCAGCTTTGGTGGTAGAGAGTTTCAAACAATGGAACGCCGCAGATCCATGGAGACTTAGTGCTGTGGTAGCAGGATTACGCTGCACTATCCCTACCTCTGCCCTGATGGTGATCGTGATAAATACCGTAGGATCGATCTGGGGAGTTGATCTGGTGACTGGACAACTCAACGATGAGCTTTCTTCTGCCATGGGTCCTGAAACAGCAGAGTTTCTGATAAGTATGGTAGAGGAAACCCAAAGCAGTGGTAAATCTGTAGTCGCTTCGATCATTGGTATAGGCGTATTGATTTTTGGAGCTTCGGGAGTTTTCTTTCATCTGAAAATTTCGATTAACGACATTTGGGGTCTGAAACAATCAGACGAGTAAAATGGTATTATGTGTTATGGGAGCGTGCAGTCAGTTTTAGCTTTGTACTAGTATTAGGTTTTTTGCTATTTATCAGTTTCGTACTCACCGCTTTGCTCTCCTTTTTCAGTGATTTTATAAAAAGCATATTGCCTGAATTCGTTGTTGTTTTCGCATTTGTGGTTGATTTTACTATTTCCTATGGAGTCATTGCTTTACTCTTTGCTTTGATATTCAAGTATTTACCTGATGCAATTATCAAATGGAAATCTGTTTGGGTAGGTGCCTTTCTTACCTCTTTCCTCTTTTCCATTTCCAAATTCCTTTTAGGTATTTACTTTGGTGCAGCTGAACCTGATCCACTTATGGAGCTGCAGGATCGATTATATTGGTTCTACTTTGGGTTTCATATTCTTGTTTAATCTTCTTTTATGGTGCAGAATTTACCAAAGTGTTTTCAATAAGGTACGGTTACGCGAATTATTCCTAGAAAACATTATTCTAGGGTAAAAAAAAAAGAAGTAGTACTCAAGGGTGATTTCGTTCCTGCCCCAAAAGATCCATTGCCCGAAGGAGAGGAAGAAGATGTTACTCAGGATATGTCTAAGGAAAAATAGTGATTGATGCTATGCTTGCATGGCAAAACCTCTTACCTAATTTCAGTTGGACTAGGTAAAAAAAAAGGTGAACATTAAATTGAAGTATCGTAAAGTAATCCGTTTACAGTAGGATAAGTGATTAATTGAACCTCAGCAATAACACCATATGAGGAGGTGTCTCTTCTGCATTCTTTTTATTCAGGGGAATTACAGACTCCGATATGGAATAATACTGCGGATAGTCATTTTGAAAAGTGAAGTGAAAATTTATCGCGGAAGCTGAATCTAACAATGAACCATTTCCCATCGTCATATCTTTTTCTTCAACTCGATCAAGGCTCAAGTTAATATTAGGTGTTTCACTCCTTACCTCAATTGAGCCCTCATCAGTATCTAGCAGGAAGGCGTGTATATCAGCCGCAACTTTTAACCGGGAGTCAATTGGTGATTGCGCTAATAGGTCTTGAGGGTTTTGTATCCAAAGCCCAAAAGTACCCACATCACTAAACTCATGTCTCCCCTCTCCGATCCATTGAGTTTTTTCTACTTTTTCTTCAGGAAAGGAAAATTCTATTCCCTCCAAATCAGCAATTGACTCGGGAGAAGATATTTCCATTTTTAATTCTGAATTGGGAAAAACAGTCCAAGTAAGGATATTTGAATTACCCTGGTAAGCCGACCTAATTTGAATTGCCCCATCTTTTAATCGCTTCCAAGTCAATTTCTGAACCTTTGCGGAAAAGTGACCAGCCTCTATGTTTTGGCTGAAATTGATAAATCTCGTCCCAATCTTTACCAGCTGCAAGTTCCCATTTTCTTTGCCAAAAATATACAAGGTCTCACCCACTATGACCTGAAAATCAAGGGTAGATTCCCGACACGGATCTTCTGATTATCTAGCACCGACCGTTGCTTAAAATAACTTTGATTTCCTTCTTTTGGTTTACGAATAGGTTCAGATAGTGAGTATAAAACTACCGAACTAGCATCCATCAATGATAAATTCATAGTAAATCTCCGTCGGTCCAATTAGCGGGAAGGCCAAGCGATACCGTGTTATTCCGCGCAGTAATATAATTCCCTAATGCGATCTGACTGGTAAAAAGCGATTGTTTGCCGTTCCATGAATCAATTTTTTCAATTGACCATTTAAGAGTATATCCGTTTAGATCAAAATTGGGCTGGTGCGTGACAAGCTGGACTAAACCATCAAATGATTCCGTGAGTTCAAAAGGCTGTATATAAACGGGAGTGTTTAATGAAATAGGTTCAAAAGCAGGTTGGACATTCTGGCCTGCTTGGGCATGTGAATAGAGAATTGTGATAAAATATAGACCCAATAGGCCTATCCAATTGGCCGCCACCATGCTTCATTTTATATTCCATTGAATTTGTATCCGGTCTAAAAGTAAATGAATCTATTTGCTAAAAAAAATAGAATTAGAAGGCTGGCGAATACGAAAATCCTATTCATTCTAAAGTTTAAGATGCACATCTTCAACACCTAACGATTTAACAGGTGGCATTTTTTATGATTTTCTATATCTTAGAAGCTCAAACAATTTTTAAAACATGACTACCATAGACCCTAGCATCCTAGCCAAGGCTGATTCTTGGCTTAGCGGCACTATCGATGAAGATTCGAAAGCCCAAATCCGTACTCTAATTGATCAAAACCCAACTGAGTTAACAGATTCATTCTACCAAGATCTCGAGTTTGGTACCGGTGGATTACGTGGTCTTATGGGCGTTGGAACCAATAGGATGAACGTTTACACGATTGGAATGGCTACCCAAGGTCTTGCCAATTACCTGCTTAAATGTTTTCCTGGTGAAACGATCCGGGTAGCAATCACACATGACAGTAGAATCAACAATACACTGTTCGCTATGACCACAGCGAATGTCCTGACAGCGAACGGCATCCACGTATTGTACTTCAAGGAGATGCGCCCTACTCCTATGTTGTCATTTGCAGTAAGGCATTTTGATTGCAAAAGCGGTGTAATGATTACAGCTTCTCACAACCCAAAAGAATACAATGGTTACAAAGCTTATTGGGAGGATGGCGCGCAAGTAGTCGCTCCACATGATAAAAATATAATCGATGAAGTGAAGAAGATCACTTCCTTTGATGATGTAAACTGGGATAAAAATGATGCTCTTTTTCAGTACATCGAAGAGGATTTTGATGAGATCTACCTAAGCTTGTCAAGGGGCTAAGTTTAGCACCAGATGCTGTTGCTGCGCAAAAAAACATGCCGATAGTATTCTCTCCCATTCATGGTGCTTCTGGAAAAATGGTTCCTGCGGCATTGAAGGCTTTTGGCTTTGAAAATGTAAATATTGTAAAAGAGCAAGCTGAGCCAGATGGAAATTTCCCTACGGTCATTTACCCAAATCCTGAAGAAGCTGAGGCTCTAACGCTCTCTCTTAAGCTGGGAAAAGAAGTAGGTGCTGAGTTGGTATTGGCTTGTGATCCGGACGGTGATCGCTATGCCGCAGCAGTTCCAAATGCTTCGGGAGAATTTGAATTATTGAACGGAAATCAAACGGGTGCTTTAGGTGC
>NZ_JBVVUG010000009.1:0-124096 GCF_055809615.1 Algoriphagus sp. 10J20-15 | reverse complement strand
CACCTACATTACCTTCTTGCCTGCTTCCTACGAATACAACCCCTTCTTCAGAGATAGCCATCTCTCTTGCATTCGGAATTTCAGCTGCCCATACATCGATTTTAAAATTCTCAGGCAACTTGATTCTGTCAAGTTGTACCTCTGCTTTTGCGTTGCTTATGCCAATTTTATTTGCACTATTTGGCATTTTGAAAACTCTGAGCTTCAGCTTTCTGATTTTGTTCACAACCAAAAGAAAATAAGGTGATTCCTATTGCTAGGAGAGTTGAATATTTAGATTGATAATACATAATTGGAAATTTCTTTGATATAGTAAGTTAAGAAACATTCAGAATGTTTGGGAATGAAAAGGTTATAAGCGGGTTAATGGTTAATTTTGCGCCATGTTATCGATTTCCAATCTCTCTTACTTCATCGGAGGGCGCCCGCTCTACGAAAATGCCAATTTGCATATCAAACCAAAGGACAAAATTGGACTTGTAGGTCAAAATGGTACTGGTAAATCCACGCTGTTGAAAATTATCAACGGTGACTATCAGCCGAGTTCTGGAGAAGTTCAAAAGGCAAAGGATTGTACTATAGGGTTTTTGAATCAGGATTTACTTTCATACCAGTCAGACGATAGTATTTTGAATGTGGCCTTGGCTGCGTTCAAGGAAACATTGGCACTCCAAGATGAGATCGATGAAATCTTGAAAAAGATGGAAACGGATTATTCCGATGAGATGATCAATAGATTGGCATTTCTTCAGGAAAGATTTGAGGCGAATGAAGGCTATACAATCAAAGCTAAGGCAGAGGAAGTACTGGAAGGAATTGGTTTCAAGTCTGCAGATTTGAACAAACCGCTCAGGACTTTTTCGGGAGGATGGAGAATGCGTGTGATGCTTGCTAAACTTTTGCTTGAAAAACCTTCCTTACTCATGCTGGATGAGCCTACCAACCACTTGGATCTTCCTTCTATCGAATGGGTAGAAAACTACATGAAGAACTATGAGGGCGCAGTGATTGTCGTTTCCCACGATCAGACTTTTTTGGATAATTGCATTAGTAGTACTGTGGAAGTGGCGAGTAATACGCTGACGCTTTATGCTGGAAATTATTCTCTTTTTATAAGGCTGAGAAAGTGGAGCGGATGGAGATTCAGCAGAATGCTTACGAAAATCAGCAGCAGATGATCAAGCAGACGGAGAAGTTCATCGAGCGTTTCCGTGCCAAAGCGACTAAATCCAACCAAGTTCAGTCTAGAATCAAAGCTTTGGATAGATTGGATCGTGTGCATGAGGTGGTGAGTGATGAGGTTTCTGTGAATTTTAAATTCAAGTTCTCAAAGCAATCAGGCCGGGATGTGATCACCTTGGATAACATTTCGAAGGCATACGGAGATAATGTTTATTCTGAAAAATACTACTGCTAGAATCGAGCGAGGTGATAAAATTGCTTTGATCGGAGCGAATGGTAAGGGGAAATCAACTTTGCTCAGAATCATAGATGGTTCTGAAAAAAGATATTAAAGGAAGAACTGAAGGCTATAATGTCATCAAATCTTTCTTTGCGCAGCATCAATTGGAAGCATTGACCCTGGATAATGAGATTTTGCAGGAAATGGCTCAGGCCGGAAGCGCAAAATCCGAGATGGAGCTTCGTGGAGTTTTAGGATGCTTTTTATTCTCTAATGAGGAAGTATTCAAAAAGATCAAAGTGCTTTCCGGAGGGGAAAAGTCGAGAGTTGCACTAGCGAAAACTTTGATCTCCAGAATCTAACTTTTTACTTCTTGATGAGCCTACTAACCACCTGAATTTTCAGTCGGTGAATATTTTGATTCAGGCACTTCAGCAATATGAGGGGACATTTGTAACCGTATCTCACGATAGACATTTTATTAGAGGTGTGGCAAATAAGATTTGGTACATAGAGAATCATGAGATCAAGGAATACTTGGGCACTTATGCAGAATATGAGGCTTGGCGGAGAAAAGCAAGCGCCTGTACCTGTGCAGGCCGTCCAAAAGCCAGAGAAAAAGAACAGCCAAAAGCGAAGGCTCCTGTTAATAACCCTGAGGCGCAACAAGCCAAAAAAGACTTGAGAAAACTTGAGGAAGAATTGGAGCGAGTTGAAAAGGAGGTGGAAAAGTTGGAGGAGAAAAAGTTGGTTTTGGAGCGTAAAATGGCTGACCCAGATCTATACTCCAGAGAAGAGGAAGCTCAGGAAGTTCAAGAAAACTATCAAGGGATTCAAGCCAAATTGAAAGCATCAAATGAGCAATGGGAAAAGTTAGTTGATAAAATTTCCAACCTTCAGGAAGCTCCTTTCTTAGTAAATTTTAGATTTGGTCTTCATTTTGCCTATTTTTCAGAATGAAGACCAAATCCCTTTTTTTAAGTTTTTTATTTAGCATATCAGCTGTTTTCCACCTTTTTGCGCAGCAACTGGAGGATAAAGTATACAAAGACCACATTCAATCAGTTCGTTTGTTTCGGGCGGGCGAGACTTTTGATGCTTCGATTGATGCACCAGTAATCCCTTTGAGATCAGAAAAGCCATTGGTTTTACTATTTGATGATTTAGCCTTTGATCCTGAATTGTACACTGCCAAATTGATTCATTGCGATGCAGATTGGCAGAAGTCACAGTTGAAAGACAACGACTTTTCGCCCACCTTCAACGAGTTTAACATTCAGGATTACGAGTATTCGGTTAATACGAGGATCCCATATATTCATTACCGATTTGAACTTCCCCGAGTCACAAAATCTGGAAATTATATAATTAAAGTTTACCGGCAACGCGACGAGTCAGATGTGATTCTGACCAAGCGATTCATGATTTACGAGGAGACTTTCCGAGTACGGAGCATCCATTGTCCCGCCTTCTCAAACAGCAGCTCGAAATACATCTCAACAGATCAATGTGGTGGTGAATTATTCGGCAGGGGAGGTTACCAATCCAGATGGACAGATAAAAGTTCTCATTCGCCAAAATCAACGATGGGACAATGCGAAATTTTTGGCTAAGCCAACCTTTATGAATGAGAGTTCCAAAGTTTTGAGGTACGAGTCATTTGACGGAGGGAATACTTTTGATGCGGGTAATGAATTCCGCTTCGTTGACTTGAGATTCATCAGGGCTAATGGGGTAAACATAGCTAATATGCGAGTAGAGCCGGATGTGATTTTTGCAGACGGAAATATCAATATGCCTCGTCCAGAAACTGCATACTCTCAGTATTTGGATCTGAATGGCCAATATATAATTGAAACGAAAGATCGACCGGGCGGAAATCCTGAAATAGAAAGTGAATACATGCTGATGACTTTTAGATTGGCTATCGCTGAAGATTCTGACCCAGTTTACTTATTAGGTTCATTGACAAATTGGGGAAAAGCGCCTGAAGCAAAAATGGAATGGGATCCAAAAATGAGTGTTTACACTACCTCCCTTTTAGTGAAACAAGGATGGTATGATTACCAATATGCTTATTTGAGAAATGGAGCATTTGACACAAAGCCCTTTGAAGGCAGTTATTTTGAAACTGAAAATGAATATGAAGTATTGGTTTATTTTAGAAACTTAGGGTCACGTTACGATCAGCTGGTGGGCTATATTTATCTACACCCAAATCGCCGCAGGCTCTAAAAGAAAAATCCCTTCCGAAATACGGAAGGGATTTTTTTATGATTCTTCAGAAGTTGATTCTTTGTCTTCATCTGCAGGTGGTGCGACATTCTCGCGAACGCGCTCACTTGGCTTGTAAGGTACAAAACCTTCTCTTTTGAATTTGTATGTTGTAGTTCTCGGGCCAGCTGGATGATTAGCCAAATCTAGCATTCCAAAACCTTTGTGAGTAAACGCTCCTAGACCACATTTGAACACGAAGTCCTGAACTTCAGGAGCAGCATATAAGGTGATTGGAAGCGTGTATCCTCTCACTTCATATTTTACATCCATGTCGTAAACGGCATAGATTCTAGCAAATTTCTTCTGTGCTTCCTTAAGTTTATTCACATAAACCATATCAGGAACTACCTGGAATTTGTAGAAGGTTTCCATTTGCTCAGGAGTGTACCAGCCAGATCTTTCCATTCTGGTAAGCGTAGATTCGTAAAGTAAATCGGAGAACTCATCGCTATCCGGACTAATGAAGCGCTTACCTGCTTCCTCGTTGAAGGCAGGAGTGATCAATACCAATGGGGAAATACAAACAAACTTGTTTGATGTCTCCAAAACTGGTTCAACTTCAATTTCAGTGTACTCAGGGACCATAATTAGGTTGCCAAGTTCGATTTTTGGGGTGGCAAAAACCTGCTCTAGCAGATAGTCCATGAAGTCTTCACTTTGTGAAGATAATACTAGGGTTACTAAACTGGAATAGTAGTGCAATCCACTTCTACTTACTTTAGTCTGGCCTTTCAGACCGGAGAAATTGAAGTAGTTATAGTTGTAAAACTCTTCTCTTCCACCTTTCACAATAAGTCCTTTAAGGAATTGTGCCAGAATATACTGGTGGTGAAAAGGCAGGTAAGAACCCTTGTTTTTTAGGGAAAATATTAGTCTAACTCTCACGGTAAATTAAAAATAAAATGAGACAATAAATAAGATAAAATTGTAACGTATTGGGTGAATATGCAATTACAAAATTATCAATTTTTTTGAGAATATGTTACACATTGAACCTAAAATGCATAATGTCACCATCTTGAACTACGTATTCTTTGCCCTCGATAGCTATTTTTCCATTTTCTCTACATGCTGCTTCAGTCTTGAATTTCTGATATTCAGGTAATTTGATCACTTCAGCTTTGATGAACCCTCTTTCAAAATCTGTATGAATTACTCCAGCTGCTGCAGGAGCTTTCCAACCTTTTTTGATGGTCCAGGCTCTGACCTCTTGTACACCAGCTGTGAAATAAGTGATCAGGTCTAATAATGAGTACGCACCACTGATTAATTTGTTTAATCCGCTTTCTTCCAAACCGTATTCACCCAAGAACATTTCCTTCTCTTCCGGGTCATCAAATTCTGCGATTTGAGCTTCTATTGCCGCACATAGGATGATTACTTCCGCATTTTCATCTTTCACTTCTTCCTTCAGCTTATCTACATACTGGTTGCCCGCCTGCAAACTTTCTTCATCTACATTCGCCACATAGATCACAGGTTTGATAGTAAGCAAATGTAAATCCCGAACTGCTTCCAAGTCCTCTTTTTCTACATCGACAGATCTAGCATTCTTGCCATTGGTAAGTGCTTGTTTGAATTGCAAAAGAGTTTCCAATTCTTTTTTTGCTTTTGCATCACCAGCTTTAGCTACTTTTTCTGTCTTCTGGATTTTCTTATCTACTGATTCCAAATCTTTCAATTGAAGCTCAGTGTCAATTACTTCCTTATCAAATATCGGGTCTACTCCTCCAGCTACGTGGACGATGTTTTCATCGTCAAAGCATCTTATTACGTGAATAATAGCATCGACTTCGCGTATATTTGCAAGAAATTTGTTCCCCAGACCTTCACCTTTGCTGGCACCTTTTACAAGCCCAGCAATATCGACGAATTCAATCACTGTAGGAAGAACTCTGTTTGGATTTACAAGTTCTTCAAGGATTTGCAGTCTTTTGTCTGGAACAGTAACAACACCCACATTCGGCTCAATCGTGCAAAAAGGGAAGTTTGCTGCCTCAGCTTTCGCACTCGAAAGCGCATTAAACAGAGTGGATTTCCCAACGTTTGGAAGTCCAACAATGCCACATTGTAATGCCATTAATTAATTATTTTATTTGAAATATTCTGTATGATTTATACCCTTTATAGAACTCTAAAATAAACACTCTAAAGATCGTATAAACCGGTATAGCAAAAATCATCCCGACTACTCCGGCGATTTTTGCCCCGGCAAAGATAACAACAAATATTTCAAGGGGATGTGCTTTTACAGATTTAGAAAATATCAATGGCTGCAGAAATATGTTGTCAGTAATCTGAACGAGGCCAAAGACTGAAAGGATCTTGATTATTAGGTAATTTAATTCGGTGTTTGTTTCAAAAGTTCCTGAAGAAATCCCCACAATAATACCGAATAACGCACCTAATAGTGGACCTGCGTAGGGAATGAGATTTGCTACAGCTGCAAATAGAGCGATAGTCAACGCATACTCCACACCCATAATGGTGAGCCCAAAACTAGCTAATGAGAAAATGGCCAGCATTTGCAATAATAGCCCTGAAAGGTAATTTGATAACAGCTTTTCTACTTTTGTGAATGTCGCTACTGAAAGTTCAAAATAAGGGTTTGGAATCAAATTCAATAGATTTCTACGCAGTAAGCCATTTTCCAGAAGAAGGAAAAAACTGATAAAGGCAATAGCCATCGTGCCAATAAAAAGACTACTTGTAGTATTTATTACGCCGCCAATAAATGAAGTGAAGTCAAATTCTTTGATCATTTCTATCATACTTGTCTTCAAGCTGCCAAATAAGTAGCCGGGTTGACCTTCCAATAATTCGTGCCTCAAAAGAAAACCTTCCACTCTACCCACCGGAAGCTGGACTTGCTCATAAATGCCGTCCAAATCTAGTTCACTGAGGATGATTATTTGGTTATTAATAAGTGGGAAAAATAGAAAGCTTAGTAATACTATTAAAAGAATTATCGCTGAGTAGGATAAGAGAATAGCTGACCATCTAGGAATATGCTGTCCTAAGAGGTGGAAATCATTTAATTGATTAGTTAATGGTCGCAGGAGTGCTGCGAGTATCAAGGAAATGATCAGGTAAAGCGTGATGTTTGAGAAATACCAACCAAACAGCAAGAATACCGCAATGGATAAAATGAGATAAATGAAAAATCGCTGGCATATTCTGAAATAAGAAAAGGAGACAAATCTGCCTCCTCTAATATACCATTTCTCTATATTGAAACTATAAAACTGATGAATCCAATCAATTTATTCCCACTTCAGTTCATCATTATATTCAGACTCTTCTTTCTCATACTGCTCGAAATCTACATCTGGAAGAAGGTCATTTTTTACGTAATCAACAGATTCATTTAGTGCTTCCACGAATTTGAAGAAATCTTCTTGA
This sequence comes from Algoriphagus sp. 10J20-15, assembly GCF_055809615.1. Taxonomy (NCBI): domain Bacteria; kingdom Pseudomonadati; phylum Bacteroidota; class Cytophagia; order Cytophagales; family Cyclobacteriaceae; genus Algoriphagus; species Algoriphagus sp. 10J20-15. Next base: position 117,015 of record NZ_JBVVUG010000009.1, on the reverse strand, counting down.
TAGAGAAAGATCTTATGCTTTTCATACGTAAAATTTTCTCCGTTTACCTTTCTCTTACTTTCAGTAATAGTCAAGTAATAATCATTTGAGCGAGTAGATTTAACGTCGAAAAAATACGTTCTTTTGCCCGCTTTTACTTTTTTGGAGAAAATCTCCTCTCTGTCATAGCCTCTTTGATCGTCCACAATTCTTTATGTTATAAGTATAAGGTTGTTTAAAATTCAATCCAAGATAAAACATTTAGAACTGAGTTTTCAAGCCAGACCTTCTTTATTTTTATCCAATAAGTAGGATAATTAGGTTAAAACCCTCTGAAGTTTAAAGAATATTTTGCTGTGAATCTGCTTATTCGCCGTGCATCAAGGCTTTTTTAGCCAATAAAGCCTCCTCGGTTTCGCGGTGGTCAGGGTCGTCTACGCAGCAATCTACAGGACATACCGCCGCACACTGTGGCTCTTCGTGAAAGCCATTGCACTCGGTGCATTTATCTGTAACAATGTAGTAGAATTCGTCTGAAACCGGCTCTTGTTTTTCATTTGCATCTATTACAGTACCGTCTTCTAATGTCACTTCATTTAAAGTAGTACCGCCTCCCCAAGTCCACTCTACGCCACCTTCATAGATCGCAGTGTTTGGGCATTCTGGTTCGCATGCACCACAGTTGATGCATTCGTCGGTAATCATTATAGCCATAACTTCAATTATTTAAAGTCCAAAAGTAATAACCTTAAAACTGTAAGGCAATAAAAAAGTTGTCACACTAACTAATTTAATTCAATTCTACGGTTGCTTCTTTGCAAAAAGGCTAAATTTGCCTCTTTAAATCTATATTATGAAGCCAGCTGAACGTATATCTGCATTTGTCAAACTAGGAGAAGCTATAGTCAACTTAAGCCTCGAAGAGAAGGATGAGCTGCTGTGGAGAGCTGAGAATAATAATAACTGGTTTACAAAAGAATCCATGGAGTCAGCCCTTGAGGGAATTGCTTTTATGCTCGCACCTGAAAAGTTGGATGCATGGCTTTCTATCTATGAGTTGAAGGAGATTGAAAATCCAAAATCAATTGGCTTAATGCTGGCGGGAAACATTCCTGGAGTTGGGTTTCATGACCTAATGTGTGTGATTCTTTCAGGTCATCTAGCTGTTATTAAGTTAAGTTCCTCTGATGAAATATTCATGAAATGGCTCTTGAAAAAGCTATTTGAAATTGAGGCTAGATTTGAGTTGCAAGTTCGCATAGAAGAAATGCTAAAGGGAATGGATGCTTATATCGCAACTGGCAGTGATAATTCATCTCGCTATTTCAATTACTATTTTGGGAAATATCCACATGTTATCCGTCAGAACAGAACCTCTGTAGCTGTTTTGAAAGGGAGTGAAACCACTGAGGATTACGTCAATTTAGGAAAGGATATTTTTCAATATTATGGACTAGGCTGCAGAAACGTTTCAAAAATCTATGTAAAATCTATAGATCAACTCCAAGATTTGCTTGGAGCATTGGAGATTTATGCATCGGTTGGGACGCATCACAAGTACCATAACAATTATGATTACAACAAATCTATATATCTAGTCAATCTGGAAGATCATCTTGATAATGGATTTTTGCTCCTCAAGGAAAGTGAGGATTTGGTATCTCCCATAGCAGTTCTTTTTTACGAAGTTTATTCAAATGAGGAGCAATTGGCGAAAAAATTGGATGGATTGAAAGAAAAAATTCAATGTGTAGTAGGCAATGGAAATGGTCTTGTTCCTTTTGGTGATGCGCAAACTCCTGAGCCATGGGAGTACGCTGATGAGGTAGATACAATGGCTTTTCTTTTGTCATTATAAGAGTTTATCCTCTTGACTTTTGGGGAGTTTGATGCAGAATTTGGTGCCCTTTCCTTGCTGTGAAGAAACTTCGACTGACCCATGATTTTTTTGAATATATTCCTTTACTAAGATAAGGCCGAGCCCAGTTCCAGACTCATTGTTTTCTCCTACTGTAGTAAAGGATATTCCTTCATTTATTTTCGCAAGATTTTCGGAGGAAATTCCTTTTCCGTAATCTTCAATGCAAATCTTTACTAAGCCTAATTCATCGTGAGTGGAGATTTTGATTTTTCCTCCTTTCTTGGAAAACTTAATTGAGTTACTCATTATGTTTCTGAGTGCTAATTCAATCATGTTTTTATCTGCGATCACCTTTGCGTTTGCGTTGGCTTTTATTTCAATTTCTATATGCTTTTCAGTAGCTATTCGTTCCAAAATACTCTTTTGCTGCTCCAGGATTTTATGAATATCAAATTCCTGGGGCTTTACCATTTCACCTCCTTTTAGCTGAGAGCTAGACCAAGCTAAAAGATTTTCTAATAGCATTGCAACCTGTTCCATGTTTCTGGAAACTTCTGGCAGCATACTCATAAATTCATCTTGTGCGACCATTCCTGAATTAGTCAGGTGGATCAGTTCCTTGATACCGAAAATTGGTCCTTTAAGATCATGCGAAATAATACTGAAATATTTGTCCTTTAATTCATTTAGTTGCTGAAGTTCTTGTTTTTGGTTTTTTAAAGTTTGGTTGATGGATTTTTGTTCTGTAATGTCATCAAAAAGTAATACTAAGCCACTATTTACTGTTTTCTTGTCTAAAAGTGGAATGGCTTCTATTTTGAAGACTTTCATGTTTTTATTGGATCCGGTCGTGGTCTCGATGATATTGGCCTCCCCTTCGTTGATCAATTTGAGGATATCGAGACTATTTTCGAAAATCTCCTCCGCTTTTAGGGCAATTTTCGCCTTGCTACCTATTTCAGGAAAGGTTAAGAAAGCTGGGTTGAAATCTACAATTTGGGTTTGGGAATCTAAGACCAAAACACCTTTTGTAATGGCCTCAATCACTTTGGTACGAGCAATCGGTTTCAAGCTGAAAAGTTGGTGTTTTAGGATAGCAAATCCCAAAACTAAGTAGGTGACCAAAAATGCATAAGGAGTTAAATCTATAACTTCAAATGGTCTGAATAGGTGGGTTTGGTAAACAAGATTAAATATCAGCGGAAAAATTCCTGCTAATAACATGAGTCTAGTTTGAGTTTTGAAAAGCTGATCAGAAAATCGGAATCTTCTCCAGATTATCAAGCTTCCAAGTAAATATACAATGTAAGTATAAATTAAATTGACAATGTACCAAGGCCCTATTTCGATGTTGGCTATCGAGAGCGCGCCAGATTCAATAATCGTAATTGATTTATAGAAGAGGCGATGCGACTCATTGGTCAGTACCATGACATAAGTCAGGATAGGAATCAACAGGATTAAGACTAGCAAAATGCGATAATATTTTGTCCTAAAACTGGTGTAAATCAAGCTAAAAATTAGCCAAAAGGCACCTAAAAATGAGATTCCTAAGTATTCAAGTTTAATAAAAATCAATATGGCTTCCCGAGTAGACACGCTAAGTTCGAGACCATAGAAAAAACCCCAAATAGACGCGCAAAGCATGGTAAGTGCAATCCACCTCGTAGATCCTTCTACCTTGACGGAGATATAAATTGACAGTGCTCCTACAAGTAATCCGGAAATAATAAGCGTTACTGAAAATGGATTGAGAATAAACTCCATTCAAATATTTAGTTGTTGACGCAAAGTAAATATTATCTGACTATAATTATAGCTGAGATTTATTTCCTTTTCGAAATCTATCCTTCTGTTTTTCGAAATTTCATCCTTCTATTTACTATTTGACTTAAAATTAAGCAATACTATTAAAGTACTATGATTTAAAGCAAAGCTAAAATGGTTTTAAATAAGGAAAAGGATACTTTACACTGGGTAAATGGTTACAGATTATTGGGCTAACTTCCTATATTTGCAGTCGTTAAAATCGAAACTTTTACCAAACAAAAAAATCCCTATACAATGGCTTTTGATATTGAAATGATCAAAAAGGTGTATGCCAGATACCCTGAGCGTATCGAAGCAGCTCGTAAGGCTGTGGGGCGTCCACTTACTTTGACTGAAAAGATTCTTTATGCACACCTAAGCGAAGGTGCCGCTTCACAGGCATATGACCGTGGTGTTTCTTATGTTGATTTTCAACCAGATAGGGTTGCAATGCAAGATGCTACAGCACAGATGGCTTTGCTGCAGTTTATGCAAGCTGGCAAAAGTCAAGTAGCAGTGCCTTCTACTGTACACTGTGATCACTTGATCCAGGCTGAAGTAGGTGCAGTTCAGGATTTGACCAAAGCAAAAGACAAAAACAAGGAAGTTTATGATTTCTTGGCTTCTGTTTCTAATAAATATGGTCTTGGTTTCTGGAAACCAGGAGCAGGTATTATTCACCAGGTAGTTTTAGAAAATTATGCATTTCCCGGTGGAATGATGATAGGTACGGATTCTCATACGCCTAATGCTGGTGGTCTAGGAATGGTAGCTATCGGTGTCGGGGGAGCAGATGCATGTGATGTAATGGCAGGACTTCCTTGGGAACTGAAATTCCCTAAGTTGATCGGAGTAAAACTTACCGGTAAACTTTCCGGTTGGACTTCAGCCAAAGATGTGATTTTGAAAGTAGCTGGAATTCTAACTGTAAAAGGTGGAACCGGAGCAATCGTCGAATATTTTGGGGATGGCGCTAAGTCACTTTCTGCTACTGGAAAAGGCACTATCTGTAACATGGGGGCTGAGATCGGGGCAACTACTTCAATCTTTGGATACGATGAAAAGTCAGCTGCTTACTTAGCATCAACAGAAAGAGCTGATGTCGCTGAATTGGCAAATGGAATCGCTGAACACCTTACTGGTGATGACGAGGTTTATGCTAATCCTGCTACTTACTTCGACGAAGTAATCGAGATCAACCTTTCTGAATTGGAGCCTCATGTGAATGGACCATTCACTCCTGATTTGGCTTGGCCTATTTCAAAATTTGCTGCTGCTGTGAAAGAAAACGGCTGGCCAGCAAAATTGGAAGTTGGTTTGATCGGCTCGTGTACGAACTCTTCTTACGAGGATATTTCAAGAGCTGCATCGCTTGCTCAGCAAGCAGTAGATAAAAAGCTTGTTGCTAAATCTGAATATACAATCACTCCAGGGTCTGAGCAGGTGAGATTCACCGTTGATAGAGATGGTTTCTTGGACACTTTCGGTCAAATGGGCGGAGTAGTTCTTGCAAATGCTTGTGGACCTTGTATCGGACAGTGGGCTCGTCATGGAGCTGAGAAACAAGAGAAAAATTCTATTATCACATCCTTCAACAGAAACTTTGCAAAGCGTGCGGATGGAAATCCAAACACTCACTCTTTCGTAGCGTCTCCTGAGATCGTGACCGCATTGGCAATCGCGGGAGATTTGACATTCAATCCTATGACAGATAGTCTAGTGAATGAAGAGGGGGTGTCTGTGATGTTGGATGAGCCAAGCGGACTTGAGCTACCTACTAAAGGTTTTGCAGTGGAAGATGCTGGTTACCAGCAGCCAGCAGAAGATGGATCTAATGTCACGGTGGTTGTCAGTCCAACTTCAGATCGTCTTCAATTGCTTGATTCCTTTAAGCCATGGGAAGGTACAGATCTGAAAGGTCTAAAACTCCTCATCAAAGCAAAAGGAAAGTGTACAACAGATCATATTTCTATGGCTGGACCATGGTTGAGATACAGAGGTCACTTAGATAATATCTCCAATAATATGCTTATTGGGGCTGTTAATGCTTACACTGATGCTACTAACTCCGTGAAGAATCAGTTGACTGGAGTATATGGTGAAGTTCCAGCAACGCAGAGAGATTATAAAGCAAATGGAATCGGTTCTATCGTTGTAGGTGACGAAAACTATGGAGAAGGTTCTTCTAGAGAGCATGCGGCAATGGAACCTAGATTCCTTGGTGTACGAGCTATCTTGGTGAAATCTTTTGCGAGAATTCACGAAACTAACTTGAAGAAGCAAGGTATGTTAGGATTGACGTTTGCTAATCCAGCTGACTATGACTTGGTTCAGGAAAATGATTCTATAGATATTCTTGGCCTGACTACTTTTGCTCCAGGCAAGCAATTGCAAGTAGTGCTAAACCATTCAGATGGGTCTTCTGATACTATCCAAGTAAATCATACTTACAATGAAGGACAGATAGAATGGTTTAAAGCCGGATCAGCACTAAACCTGATCAAAGCCAAAGCCTAATAATATTTGCTAATAATTTCAAAGCCGTAACAGAATTGTTACGGCTTTTTTTTGTCTAACTAATTCTAGAAAATCTAATTTTTGGATTAAACTAAGCAGTACTTGTAAAGAGTAGTGATTTATCTAGTTTGCCGGCCATCAAAATAATGTCAAATAAATGTATTTATAAATCAAATAGTTTGCTACGAAATACAAATTGCTGTATGTTTACGTCATAATTAGTCGTCCCAACGAATTATGGTTTTATCAAGATCATAGCTCAAGCTAAGTAAGCACCATTTCAATGCAGGAAAGAGGAATTAACAGTACATTCAAGAAACTTATTTACGAGTCATCCGAGATGGTGTTTCTTGCCGATGATACCTTCCCTTATCCTATTTTTTATACCAATAAAGCTTTTGAAGATCAAATTGGGGCAAATTTGACAGATAGGAGTCTCGTTGGGTTGGGGTTGGACATTAGCAGTTTTATTTTCAAAGAAACCTTAGAACTAAGTCATGATGGAAATGAGTATAATTTCCAAATTGAACTTCCCCAGGATAGCTCAACAAACTATTTTCTTTTTTATAAAGGCGAACAAGTTAGGAAACAAGGCTTACCCACTACTGAAGAATTTCAACAGTTTTTACTAGAATCTCCAGATCCTCAATTAGTGCTTAAGCCAAGTGGAGAGGTATTTCTTTCAAATACCGAAGCGTTGAGCCTTTTTGGATATTCTGGTGAAAAAAAAATACATCATTTAAGTGAGGTGCAAGGGTTGTTTGATGATCCTCTTCAATGGGGGAATTGGTTGAGTAGTGCAGTATCTGACCATAAAATTCATCGTTTTTATACCATCCTTACTATTTCCTCCGGTTCTCCACTGAATCTTGAAATTGCCTCAAAGCAGCTTAAAGTGGACGGGATTCAGTATGTTTTGCTATCATTTAAAAATATTTCTGAAAAAGTTCTATTGGAGAAGAATCTGGAGGACAGTAGCAATTTCTTGATTAACCTAACTGAACAAGTTCCAGGTGGATTGTATCAATTGGTGATGGATTCAGACGGGAAAATGAATTTTTCATTTTTATCCAAAGGGATAGCACAGGTATTAGGCTTAAAAGCAGAGGAGCTTGAGAATTTTTCAGATATTTCTATGGCAATTTTCGTGTTCATCCAGTTGACCTGCCTCAGGTCATCATGAGTTCAATTGCTTCAGCTAAAAAAGTTGAACCATGGCAATGTCAATTCAGAGTAAACGCTGATCCTAAATCTGAAGATTATCGCTGGATTCTGGGAGCTGCCAGACCACAAGTTCTCGAGAATGGAGATATGGTTTGGTATGGATATTTGACAGATATCAGTAGTCAGAAGGAGTTTGAATCAACCTTGGACGAATCAAGGAAGGCAGCCGAAAAGGCTAATCAGATCAAATCTGATTTCCTTTCCATGATTAGTCATGAACTTCGTACGCCATTGAATGCAATTTCAGGTTCTACGTATTCCTTAATCCATGATCATCCGCAAGTCCATCAAAAATCCGAGTTAGATACGATCAATTTTGCAGTGGATAATCTGATCATTATGATCAATGATCTGCTGGATTTTCAGAAAATAGAAGCAGGTAAACTAACAATAGAAAAAGCACCTTTCCATCTCAGTTCCTTTGTCAATCAAATAATCAAAGGCTTGACATTTCATGCTAGAGACAGTAAAAATAAATTAGAAGTCAAGCTTTCCGAAGGGTTGGATATCACGGTGTCTGGAGATAAAACCCGGCTTTCTCAAATCTTAAATAATCTTATTACTAATGCCCTCAAATTCACAAATGAAGGAGAAGTAAAGGTTAATGTTAGTTTGACCGAAAGAAGAAATGGTAAAGCAAGAGTATACTTTGAAGTTAGTGATAACGGGATAGGTATAGCGTCTGAACATCAGGATAAAATATTTGATGATTTCGATCAAGTAAGGCCCACCTTTAGTACAAAATATGGCGGAACTGGCCTAGGGCTTTCTATCACAAGGAAGCTATTGAATCTGATGGGAGGAGAAATTGGGCTTGATTCTGTAATAAACGAAGGAAGTAAATTCTACTTTGAATTAGAATTCGAGATTTCGGAAATGCAGCTGGAGAAACCTACACTTACTAAGGGATATAGCTACCAAAATTCATCCCTTCATTTATTAATGGCTGAGGATAATGATGTGAATGCATTAGTTCTTGGTAAAATTATTAATAAGTGGGGCTTCACCTACGAGCGAGTAACAAATGGCTTAGAAGCGGTTAATGCTGTAAAGCATACCAATTTTGATTGCATTTTGATGGATATTCAAATGCCTGAAATGGACGGTTTTGATGCAACCTTAGCGATCAAAAAAATCTCCGAAGCACCAGTCATAGCACTTACTGCGGCTGCTAAGCTTGAAATAAAAGACAGAATAAAAGAGTGTGATTTTGACGGTTTTGTAGCTAAGCCTATTGATGCTTCAGAGCTGCAGAAAATTATTCAAGAAGTTATTTTTGAGCGAAATCAGAGCGCCTGAGCCTTCTCTAAATATTCTTTTACCAAGTCCATATCTGGATAATTTTGGCTCAATTCCACTAAATACTGCAAGGCAGAAACTTTGTCTCCTTCCATTACATAGTAGATCCCTTTATTTCTGAAAGCAAAAGGATTGGTTGGATCCATTTGTATACTTTGGTTAATCAGGTTCAAACCTTCTTCTTTTTGATCTAGAAACAGGAGATATAGCCCTTTGTTATTGTAGAAATAAGGTTGACTCTTATCGAGAGAAATCGCTTTTTCCACAGCATCCAATGCTCCTGCATAATTTTGTTCATCAAAAAGGATCATTGATTGTAAATTATGAAGATTGGGTTCTAAGGGATTGACCGTTGTGGCTTTGCTTAAAATCTTTTTGGCAGCTTCAAAATCTTTCTGGTAATATAGGATTGTCGCCTGGTTTACGAGCAAGTCCGAGTTTTCGGGATTGAGTTTCGATGCCTCTCCAAATGCCGCTAGTGCCTCCGGGAAATTGGTTAGTTTTTCTTCAACTAAGCCAGTTAAAAAGTAGCTTCTCCAATTTTTATTATCAAGAGAGATTAGCTGCTTGGCATCTTCTCTAGCGTTATAAAACTCGCCATTGTCGAGGTAGCTTAAGCCTCTTTGGAAAATAGCATCATAATATCCAGGTTTAAATTTGATTGCTAAACTGAGATCCTGAATACTTGCTGTCAATTGATTTAGCTGAATATGGGCAAGTGCCTTATTGTAATAAGCTTCAGCATAAGTAGAATCCATTTCAAGCGCTTCTGCATAGAATTCCATGGCTCCTTTAGGGTCATTTTCTTCCATTTTCTCATTACCTTTTAGCAGAAATCTACCTTTTTTGCTCTCGTCTGAATCACAGGAAAGTGTTGTTCCTATCGTAATAAGAAGCAAAAGTGTTTTAAGCGTTGTTTTCATCTTCTATCTCTTCTATCTCTTCTATTTTTTCTTCATCCTTTTCCTCACCAAGTAAAAGTGCAAATGGCCGTGTGGACTCACTTAAATCAAATATTTCACGTAATATGGCCATTGCCGGAATAACTAAAATCATTCCTGCCACTCCCCAAATTGTACCACCGATTATCAGCCCAAGAAAAGTGATGAATGCATTTAAGTTGACATTCCCTCCCACAATTTTTGGTGTCAGAAAATTACCTTCTATCATCTGGATTATTTGATAACTGACAAGAACACCTGCAGGGTAAAACAAACTGTCTTTAGTAAGAAAGGAATAAATCATCGGTAGCATGGCACCGAAGAAAGGCCCTACATAGGGGATAATATTCAATATAGCACCTAGTGTACCGAAGAACACAGCGTGCTTAATTCCGAGTAAAGAAAATGCAGTGATATTAAGTATGGCCAGAATTCCCATCACTTTGACCACGCCTACTATGTAATTTAAAATCACTTTCCGTAAGCTGACAATGCGCATTTTAACCAATTCAGGATCTTTATCTCGATAGATGTGAATGATCACGTTGGTCAGATGATTCCTGTATAATAGAAAGAAGAACATGAAAACAGGGATCAAAACCAGTCCGGTAAGTGATCCGACAGCGTTCATGGCAAAGTCCCCTATGCTAGAACTGTTTTTGGTCAGCACGTTTTTTAGGTAATCAGTATTTGCTTTTTCGCTCAATTCTGGATCTACAGAAAATGTTTCTACGGACCATTGATCTATATCCTCAGCATAATCCGTGAGTCGTCCAGAGACATCATCAAAATCCTTGGTGAAACTCGCCACATTCCCGATAATAAAGGTCAGTAGACCACCGACTATGGCAATCATTACTAATAGTGATGTGATGCATGAGAGCGTCCTAGGGACTTTTTTAGACTCAAGCCACATAGAAAGTGGTGTAAACAAAATCGCAAAGAACCCGCCCATGAATAAAGGGACTAGCAAGCTTTTTCCTACAATCAAAAAGAAAACTAATACAATAATGAAAATCATTACTGATAGCGCCCGAAGGTATGTAGGTAGTTTATTACTTGAAATTTCCATCAAGGGTTGGATTTTGAAATTAATATATAGGTATATCCGCTTTTCTACCACTCAGGCGGCAAAAGCAATGTAAGATATGTTAAACTTAATAATTGAGGCTACTTCGGTCTTCGGTCACTTGTGCTGAGCGTTTCCAAAGGTTCGATCTCCCTATCTATTAAGCAAAGAATCTAATGTGACGTGCATCATTGCGGATAATCATATTAAAATATCTTTACAACATATGTTGAAGTAAAGAAAGCAAATTATTCTGAAATCAATCCTGCCCTTTTCAACAAGGCATCTTGTTTTGGTTCTCTTCCACGGAATCTCTTGTAGAGAACAGACGGATGCTCACTACCTCCGGCAGATAATATGTTTTTTACAAAAGAATCTGCCGTAGCCTTGTCAAATACACCTTTCTCCTGAAACAATTCAAACGCATCTGCATCAAGTACTTCTGCCCATTTGTAGCTATAATACCCAGAAGAATATCCGCCTTGGAAAATGTGAGAAAATGATGTGCTCATCAAAGTTCCTTGGACCTTAGGAAGTAAGTCGGTAGGCTTCATCACTTGTTCCTCAAAGTCTCGAATGCTTGTGATCTCACTCGGATCCTTACTATGATAGGCCATGTCTAGAAGTCCAAAGCTAATTTGCCTTAACGTCTGATAGCCCTGCTGGAAGTTTGAAGCCTTTTTGATTTTCTCAATTAGATCTTCTGGGATCTTTTCTCCAGTTTCATAATGCTTCGCAAATTGGTCCAAACATTCTTTTTCATAACACCAGTTTTCGAAAATCTGAGAAGGTAATTCTACAAAGTCCCAAAATACACTCGTACCGGAAAGCGATTCATAGCTTCCTTTGGCCATCATGCCGTGAAGCGCATGTCCAAATTCATGGAAAAGGGTAGTCACTTCATTGAATGTCAATAAACTAGGTTTTGACTTAGTTGGTTTGGTAAAGTTGCAGACAATAGAAACATGTGGACGAATATCCTGACCCTCCTTTATACTTTGTCCCTTATAGCTAGTCATCCAAGCGCCGTTTCTTTTACCTGGACGTGGGAAGAAGTCTGCATAAAAGACCGAAAGGTATTTTCCTTCCTTGTCTGTCACCTCATAAGCTGTAACGTCTTTATGGTAAACTGGTATGTCGGTTCTCGGGGTGAACGTTATTCCAAAAACTTTCTCGGCAGTTTGAAATACCCCATCAATTACTTTCTCTAATTGGAAATATGGTCTTAAAAGCTCATCATCAAGTGAGTATTTTTCTTTTTTCAAAAGCTCGGAATAATAGGCGAAATCCCATTTCTTCAACTCTTCAAGGCCATCAAGTTCCTTGGCAAAAGCTTCCAACTCTTTAATTTCTGTTTTGCCTTTAGGTTTGGCTTTTTCCAATAATGAATCCAAAAATGAAATGACTTGACTTGGGCTTTTTGCCATTCGCTCCTCTAGTACGAAATCAGCATGGCTTTTATAACCTAAAAGTACAGCTCTATCATGTCGAAGCTTCAAGATTTTATTAATGATTTCCTGATTATCCAGTTCATCGCCTTTGGCACATTTCGTCCCATTTGCCATAAAGAGCGTTTCTCGTAAAGCTCTGTTTTTTGCATAGGTCATTGCAGGGATATAGCTTGGATAGTCCAGCGTAAATGCCCATTTGCCAGGCTCGCCTTTTTCTTCAGCTATTTGTGCAAGGCAGCCTCCTTGATTCCTTCTGGCAGACCTTCCAGATCAGATTCCAGATCTACTATATGAACATATTTGTTTGTCTCAGCCAGAACGTTTTCACCAAACTTCAAGGAGTTTTGAGCTAATTCCTGATCAATTTTTCTTAATTGATCAGCTTTTTCTCCCTTTAGCTTAGCACCATTTCTCACGAAGGATTTATAAGTTTTATCTAGCAAAGTCACTTGCTCAGGAGATAATTTTAACCCGTCCTTTTGCTCAAAAACCTGTGCTACGCGCTGAAAAAGTGCTTGATCAAGTAAAATATCGTTTCCATGTTCGGTTAGAAGTGGAGAGATTTCCCGAGCTAAGGATTGAATTTCTTCACTGGTTTCAGCAGAATTTAGGTTGAAAAATATACCAGCAATAATACCCAGACGCTTACCGGAGCCATCAAGAGCTTCAATCGTATTTTCAAAGGTTGGTAATGCTTCCGCTTTAATCTTTGAAATATCTTCTTTTGCTTCAGCGATTGCTGATTTTATAGCTGGGAGAAAGTGTTTTGGAGTGATTTGATCAAAAGGAGCGGTATCAAATGGGGTGGCAAAAGTTGCCAATAAAGGGTTATTCATAAATCTAAAATAGTTTGGCTATCTAAACAGGGGCTTTCCAAGAAGGTTCCATAAAATGACCTGCTTTGGTCAATCCTACAGCTAATTTACCTATTTGCTCGGTAAAGCTTTCCACATCCAAGTAGGATGAGGGATATTTTTTGCAAGCTCTTTGTTTTTCTGATAGTTTTCAAATTGGCCTAGTCCAAAATAGGCCTCGGCCCGGTTTACAGATATCCAGAATTTTTGAGTATTGTAGTAATCTTGTAATTCTTGGGATTCTTTGGTGTTTGCATTCAAATTTACCGCATCATTTTGTTCTTTTGCTAATACTATTGGCCAATCGCGATCACATAGATAGAGAATTCTCACAGCTTTTTCGCCATCACCAAGTCAGTGATTTTTTCATTTTTGCTTGTAGCAAGTCCAGAATTTGCTCTGTAGACATAAGTAAGAGCTAGATTTATTCCATTGTATCTATTATTTAAAGTGTAATAACTCCTCAAAAAGTATAGGAGAGCCTCATCTAAGTGGTTTTCGCCTTCTCCATTTTCATATAATTTCTTTTCAATTGCACCAGCCAAGGATACGGTTTCTGGGTCGTTAGTATGAGCTAAATTGATTGATTGAAGAAGCCTCATTGATTCATATAGGGAACTGATTAAGTCAGGTTTGGCGGCCTTATAAGTTGTAAATGCCAATCTATGTGTCAAATACGTGTCTGGCTGTGAATTATTCATGTTGGCCAGGACTATTGCAGTTTGAAAGAGGAGTTTTGCTTTATCAAAATCTTTTTGCTCGATCAAATCTTCCGCATCTTGGATAATCTTGGATAATGCCTTTCCTGTTTCAGTAGGTTGTACTTCAGTGTTTTTTACCTTTTCAACAGTTTCATCCAATGCTTCTTTTATTTTAGGAGGAATCAAAGAATTTAAATAGGTGTAAACGGGACTATCGGACTCTTCTTTATTGATTACAGCATCTATTTGCTTTCCCAGTCCTTCTTTAAACCGTTCCGCTTCTTCAATATCAATAGCATCACCGAGATGGTTGTAGCTGTTAATTAGGATGTGATTTAAATCAAAAGGATAAGCAAGTTTATCTTCAGCAACGACAATTGTGGTATATGGACGCAAAGCATGCCTGATCCCGAGTTCATAGATTGCATTACTGTTGGCGGTAGAAAGATCAGCAATGACTAAGTCTGCCATTAAGAGCTCCTTGTACATTTGCACATCTATGGAGCCGGAGTGTAAAATTTCATCTGCCCTCACACATTCAATCCCTTTGGATTCAACTACAGGTTTGATAAGGTATTTATAGGCCTTATTTAGATCTAGCTTTCTCCCACTTACATAATCGGTTTTGGTACCAAAACCCATCACAACAAAACACCTCTTTTTAGATTCTCCCATAAAAATATCAGTTTTAAAATTCCAATATAATCTTTATCTATCTCGTGTTCAATTCCTTATTGCAATAAAAGCCGACATGATGTCGGCTTTTATGGGAAATTTGTTTCATGGGAAAATTAGTATTCAAAATCACAACTCATTTCTGACATACCAATAGGAGAGCCATCTGGAGCTTTCAAGGTTTCTTGAGTAATAAGTTCTTCCGGTAGGTCTAGAAATGCAGTTATTTTTTCGGCTAAGTAAGCTTGGTGCTGAGCTCTAGGATTTGCCCCTAATAATAGCCGACCATTAGCAGTAAGCTCCCTTAACCTCCCTCTGGCGATTGCTCTGATGGTATTGGAGACATCCGCATTTTTAGCTAATACAATCAAATGATCTACATATTTTGCTTGAGTCATTAGGATTATCTCAAGGTTAATGTCTTCGGCTGTGTAGTTATTGAAAACCTGCTTCTCAATACTTGTCAACATATCGTTAAGCCCAAAAAGATTACTTTGCTGTAAATGTTGTAGATAAACGCGGTTTACTCTAGCTCCATCTAGCAAGAAAGAAAATGTCAAATCAACGATGGTTTCTGCTGGAGCAATTGGATCGAAGATTGGGCTCACTCGTGAAACGAACGTCTCTCTATTTCTTCCATAACCAAACGGTCTAGGAGGGATTAATTTCAAAATATGATCCGGCACCCGAAGCTGCTCTGGGGAAATATTGACTAGTAGAGCTTCCAGAGCCTCTTTTTGCTGCGCAGAATTTACCCAACCATGAGTTGGCTGGTTGTCGCCTTTCACCTTGTATCGATAGTCCACACCACCCAGAAGCTTACTTGTGGCTTCAATCTGGAATCTGTGCATCAAATATAGAGGCACGAATACTTCCTCCAAAAGTGCTGTAGGCTGACCTTCAGGAATGGCATTTAAGCCAAAGTTTTTCATACGATTTTCTCTCAATTTCAGCATTCTCATTAATTCGTCAGAAGCAGATGAACCGTTGTCCCAAAGGTGCGAGGTTGGGTGTGCTCCACTTGGATTCCGGGAGTCGGAATCTGTGATGAATTGATGCCCAGCCTCATAGGTGTCTTCTAATGTTTTCTTAAGAAATGTAGCTTCATCCTGACCTGCAGGAGTGACAGCATACCCATATTTAATAGCCCACTTATCCCAATCGCCGATTTTGTCATCATAAGCATTGCTCAGATCCAGCTCTCCATTTGCTGTCTCAGTAATCAATGGGTAAGGATAATCCATTACGGAAGAGCGATTGTCAGCGGAAGTAGCATAGCTGTGTGCCAAACCGATTGTGTGGCCGATCTCATGAGCAGACAGCTGCTTTAATCTGGCAACGGCAAGCTCTAGCATTTCAGGATTGGCTGGAGCCCCATCTTCAAATGGCTGCAAAAGTCCTTGTGCAATCAAATAATCCTGTCTCACTCGCAGTGAACCAAGTGAAACATGACCCTTTAAAATCTCTCCAGTACGTGGGTCACGTACACTGGCTCCGTAGGACCAGCCCCGCGTGGATCGGTGAACCCACTGAATTACATTGTATCGAACATCCATTAAGTCCATGCCTTCCGGTGCTAGTTCCACTCGAAATGCATCGATAAACCCTGCTGCCTCGAAGGCTTGATTCCACCAGTTTCCTCCTTCTATCAATGCTGACGCTACCGGCTCAGGAGTGCCGCGATCAAGGTAATAGACAATTGGCTCTACAGCCTCAGACTTTGCAGCTAGTTGGGTCCTTCTTTTCCAGCCGGTGCCTTGCTATGAATTTTTTCATAATAGGCTCGGAGATCGGTGTAGTGAAATCCATGTAAGAAATGCTTCCAAAGCCAGCTCTAGGGTCAAATTCACGCGGCTGATAGTTATCATCAGGAAGCTCAATAAATGAGTGTCGCTGCCGCACTGTTACTGCATCAGGACTCGGAGTCACAGACCTTAGGTTGCCACCAGTGGCTTGTCCAGTTAGTGTAATTGTCATTTCCACCTCGGTATTTTGAGGGAAATTTTTTGTCATTGGATAGTACAACCCAGATCTGCTAGCATCTGGACGGAAAGAGCCCTGGCGACTTCTACTCAAGGTTTCTGCTACCCCATGCGTGTCTTGCAGGTAGAAATTTGTAGCATCGACGATCAGCTTGTCTCCATCTTTCTGAGCGATCTCAAATCCCCATATTATAGATTCTGCAAAGGCATCTCTAATGGATTGCACCTCGGCAGGGTTGTCAGAATAAGCTCTGAAATCATAGTTCTTGTGAACCATAAAAAGTTTATTTCCAGACTTTCTGAATTCGACAATCCTAGTGTCTCCGAAGTTGACCACGATCCAGCCCGATATCGTTAGAGCCAATACCGGCTGTCAGGGAGTTTACATATAGGAATTCCCATTCAAGTTTGTCAATTTCAAGATAGATTTTACCTTTTTCTTCATCTATATAAAAAGGAATGAATCCGTCTTTTTTTGTCATTTTGCTCAAATCTAGGCTCTGAGCAAAACCAAGATTCAATGAAAAGACGGTAATTAGAATAAATAGTAGATGTTTTTTCATACAGGTGGTAGTTTGTGTTCGAATTCTTAAATATGCAGATTCTTCTTAATACCATTGATGGAAATTTAGCGATGGAGCATGTAGCGAATCAGTAATGTGGTTTCAGTTTGTCTTGATCCATCGATTTCCTGAAGCCCCGAACTGATCGTCTCCCGGTCAGTATATGCTGTTCTGGAGATTCTAAAATAGGCTGTAATCTGCGAGTTGATTTGATATTGAGCTACTAAATAAGTGCGCATACCTTGACCGGAAAAAGCTGGGATTGAGAAAGTCCACAATACATTGTTTTCAAAGGCATAAAGTCTGGTGTCATAGTCATCAGTATCGAATAAAGCTACTCTTCCTGTCAGTCTGAATTTGTTAAAGGTGTATTGAGCATCTTGAGCAATCATAAACCCCGAGGATTTTTGATCATTAAAATTCACCCGGCTAAAAAGGATTCTTGATCGAAAAAAGAAGGCTTTGCTGACTTGATGTTCTAAGCTGAGAAGGCCATTTATTTTATTTAATGGTCGGATCTGGTAGGGGAGCGAAGGTTCCCCAGAATCTGACAAATTTCGATCTTTTTGTTCTTCTCTGATTTGGAAGAAAGCTGTGAGGTTGCGGTTCGGTTGGAAACTAATTCTTGCGAGCCATTCGTAGCCTTTGGAAGGAGCATATACACGATATCTCAACCACGGGAATCTGAAGTAGTCGTAATAGGCATTGATTTTCCATTTGGAAATTGGCTTGATTTGGATTCCTAAGTAAACTCCTTGCTCATTGATTGGTCGGGTACTTTCAGCAAATGCATTTGCATAAAAACTATGGAAATTTGAGTCGTATTTTCTCCATAATATTGAAAAGTCCACCTGCTTACTTAAGCTGGAAATAAATCCAATTACGTTTCCTCTTCCACCGGATTGAGAAACTGCAGATTCACCAAAAAGAAAAAAGCTTTTCCAGTTATAGCTCAGGTAGAGACTACCAACGCTATTGCTCCTTCCAGCAAAATCAAATCGATTATATAGCGTAGGTTCTTTAATCCAAGGGTGGTTGAACCGTGTAAATAGGTAGTTTGAGCCAAGCTGCAACTTTCCAGTGGTGGATGTATATTGAATGTTGCCACCAAGGCTTAATTCCCGAAATTGATTTTTGGTACTGAGCTCGCTGGATGTCCGGTGCAGACCACTTTGGTTGAAAGAATTGATGGTTAAATCCTCGGAACTGAGCGTATCTAGAGAGCTTGCTGCTCGGCCATCCCGTGGAGCATAGGACGAGATCAGGCTACTTTGCCAGTTTTTGTGTTGGTAGGTTAATCCAGCACCTCGAAAGAATCCAAATTCTAATGCTGCGGTATAAGGTAAGATACCCACGCTACTCCTGCGTACTGTCGGTACAGTTTCTGCACCTTTTCCCAATGAGTAGCCGGCTCCAAAAACTAGCCCTTGACCAAATTGAGCTTGAAAATCCCCCAATGCGATAGTTTTCCATTTGCCCACATAATATTTGGTGAAGTGAAAAGAGAAAAAATTAAAGCCAATTCGCGCTGTTTTGGTATCCCAAGTGAATGATTCTCCGGGATCTTTGTCCAATGTAAAACCCAAGCTAAAATCTCGTGTGTGCTGAATCCTAAATCTCAGATATAATTCATTGGGATCCCCCAAATATCGGGATGAAATTTTTCCAGTAGAGCTGGTATCTGCCGGAGTAAATCCTTTGCGGGTTTCCCAAGTCCTACGATGCCGTACTAAGAAATAGGATTGCTCTTCATTCAAAACTCGTGTCCAAAAGCCTTGAGTCTGATTGGAAGTTCCTGTTCCCATAGTTAAGAATGGAAGAATTTGCTCTATTGTTTTTAGATCGAATCCCTGAATTGCTTGAAGTTCATAGAGTGATACCAATGGCCCGAATTTGTCTCTATAGACAATCAAATTGCTGATTTGGTTGGGGTCAAGTAAATAGCTAGAGGCTAAGACTTCAGCGTTCGCACGGTTGATATCCATCGGGTTCAAATAAAGCTGCAATAGCACGTCATATATAGATTCGTAGTCTAGGTCTTCATCTTGAACCGGGAATAGTCGCTCTATAAATGACTCCAAATCTATCTCTTTGTGCGGTGGCTGCTGAGCTTTTGCTTCAAAGAAAAGTAAACTTGTGATACCTAAGAATAGAATGGCGGCCTTCATTAGTTTTTAAAAGCAAAAGCCAAACTCAAATGATGTGTACTTCCCAAAGCTTGGTTTTGACCAAAAGCATAATCCAATTTCATCCTGTTGGATTTCAGGCCCAAACCAAAAAATAGTCTGCTTGGATGGCTGTTGATCCCAGTTCTGAGAAATATCCAATCTCTGATTCCATATTCAATGCCGGCTTTTAGGATTGGCTTGATCTGAATATCTTTTTCTATTTCCAGTTGAATTTGAAGTTGTGAAATAGGGGTGTAGGATATTCCTAAACTCACGCCAGTTGGAAGCCTTGTTTCCGAGTCTTTTGAGAGTTTGGATCGGCTGAGATTTGAAATGCTCGCCCCAATAGAAAAGTTAGGACTTAGGTCAGCCATACCACCCAAACTAAAAATTAAGCTGCTACCCGATCCAAATCCTTCAATTTGAGTTTGAAACCATTCTAATTTTCCTCCCACACTTACAATTCCCAATTGATTTGCAAAAGCTAAACCAAGAGATTGTTGATTGAATAACTTTCCGCCATATCTGGAAAGCCCAAACCCTAAAGTTCCAGATTTGATTTTCCAAGCACCAACGAGATCTACGGAGCTGAGTTCTTTCAAACCAAATCTGCTATCGTATCCAGCTGAAACTACTGAAGTTTCCAATTTTGCCAGTCCTCCAGGGTTATTGAAATAGCTCCATGTATCCATTCCATGTACACGAAGGTTACCCATGCCCTGGCTTCTAGCACCATGCACTTGTGTGAGCGGGTCTGTTTGCGCTTTTGCAAAAAAAGTCAGACAAAACAGGAAGCAGAAAAAAATCCTTTGCTTCATAAATAGATTGAAAAAAGCCTTAACTAATTTAGTTAAAAACTTGATAATCAATTCATGTCCTTAGTTTTTTTTTACGCTGGAACTAGAAGGGGGTAGAAAAGTTAAAAAAGAAGTTGCCTTCTCCGCTATTGTTCAGAGAGTATTCAAACCGAAATACAGAATCGTAAAAGCCAATAAGATCAATTCCTGTCCCATACCCCATGAGGTATTTATTCGCCAGTCTAGCGTTTTCAGGAATATTGTTTCTATCCTTCACAAAGCCATGATCAAAATTTGCACTAAGGTAGAGTCGGATAGGGATGGTATTGAATTGCTCCAATGGTATCATATTCGAAATGTCAATTTCCCAATCAATGAATTTCCATCGAAAGCTGTTTTTGTGGACATACAGCTGTTGTCCTTCGATTACATTTAGTTCATATCCCCTAACGAAGTTTGGGTTATATCCTATCCCTCTCACTAAAGTATAGGGTTGGTTTGTACTTAGAAACCAATCAGCTGTCAATCCAGTATTAAAATGAAACTTGTCCGAAATTTTGAAATACTTATTGGCTGTTAGGTTTACTTCCACTTCGTCAAGCTCCTCGGTGTATATTATGCCGTATTTGGTAATGGATAGCTCCAGTAATTCCCCGTCTGTAGCATAAGAAACATTATCTCTTCGATCATGTCGAAAGGTATAGGTAGCAAATAAATAGCGTAGTTTATTGTCAGCAGACTGGAAATAGTTTGGGTTTTCTATCAAAACATCATCGCTGACCCAGGTGCCGCTATACCCCAAAGTAAGGAAGTGGTAGTTGTAATAACTTCTTCTATATGTATACCTTAGTGCTGCGGCGAAGCTTTTTTTAATAATGTCTTCGTTTTCATTGCTATAGAAAACTTGCTTATTGAAGGCAGACCTAATTGGGATGGTTTTATTCTCCTTAAATGTAAGCTGAGCAGCAAGTCCATGCTTTTGATTCTTATCTATATAGGGTTTGCTGTATTGCAGATCTAAGGCTTTGGTAAAGCCAAGTTGACCCGCAAATTTCATTTTTTCATTTCTCCCACCCACATTGCTATGACTTAGTCTAAGGCCATAATTTACCCTTGAGAAATCCCGGTTTTGATTAGTCCACCATTCGGAAAAGTTTCTGTCCGCAAGTTGAAAAATAACTTGAGGAAGTATATACCAACGTTCTTTGACCGTAATGAGGATTTCAGCCTCGTCATCTCCTGTCAAGAGTGGTGTGATTTCTACTGAGGTGAAAAGTCTGAGGTTATATATTTTCTTTTGATCGGCAATGAGGATTTCCAAAAAAGTATTCCAATCATAATAGAAGTCTGTAATAAAATCTAACTCTCTGAGGATTACACTTTTCTTCGTTTTTTCATTTCCCACTATGAAAATGTTATTCACTCTGACGCTATCTGGAGTTCCTGTACTTTTGGGTGCAAAAGTGGTATCAACCTGCTCTGCATAGCAACTATTGGCTTTAAACTCTAGAAAAAGAGCTAAAAACAAAATTGAGAAATAAAGGATATTTGTTTTCTTGAGGATCAAGAGGGAATTCTAAA
The DNA here is from genome assembly GCF_055809615.1 of Algoriphagus sp. 10J20-15. Classification (NCBI taxonomy): domain Bacteria; kingdom Pseudomonadati; phylum Bacteroidota; class Cytophagia; order Cytophagales; family Cyclobacteriaceae; genus Algoriphagus; species Algoriphagus sp. 10J20-15. Next base: position 95,544 of record NZ_JBVVUG010000009.1, on the reverse strand, counting down.
ATGTTGATATTGGTTAATTACGTAGCGACCACAATTATAGGACTAATCCATGGCAAAATCCATACTTCGAAAGATAGCTATATTTCCAGTCTTGGTGTATCAATACACCATTTCTCCCTTATTTCCTTCTAGCTGTAGATATACACCTACGTGCAGCCATTATATGAAAGAAGCTATCATGAAGCATGGAGTCTTCAGCGGAGGCTGGATGGGTCTGAAGAGAATTGCCCGTTGCCATCCCTGGGGAGGACACGGGCATGATCCAGTTCCTTAATTATTTATAGGTTTTAAGCCATTTTTCATCGCTCGAATCACGAGAATTATTCCGGCAATTACGAGAGGGACACTCAATAGCTGTCCCATATTGAAAGCCATTCCATCTTCAAATGCGACCTGGCTTTCTTTGAAGAATTCCCAGATAAATCGCATACCGAATACTGAAATCAAGAATAATCCAAGTAGAATTCCTTCAGGCAATCTTTCCTTGTATTTGTTCCAAAGACCAAATAGCACCAAGAAAATCACAAAGTAGGATAGGGACTCATAGATTTGTGTTGGGTGTTTGGTCCTGCCAAATGTCAGAACAGTCACTAAATAATAGTCTCCTTTATCTGAGATGCTCATGTTAAGCGGACTTTCGACAGGTTCAGCTAAATAATCTTGACTAGAACTGAATTGTGTCAGTGCATATTTAATATCCCGTCTCAAGGTCGTTTCCAGTTCTTCAAGACTATAGGATCCTTTATTAATTTCCAGATCAATATTCAATGGGACTATTCCATTGCCTACCAATTCACTCTCGCGATCTGTAGGTTTGTAAGGATCTATAGACTCCACAGGAACTTTCAATGTGGAAAGTAACTCCTCAGTGTCCCAAGCGTAAACTATTCCATAATCAGATCCCGTATCTTTTCCGCCGATTTCTGAATTCATCAAATTACCAAAGCGGATCAACGCTCCAGTCAGTGCTGTGACGATTACTATTCGATCCACAACCCAGAGGTAACTTTGTCCGGGAGTTCTTTTTGCGTATAACCAGAGCGCAAATAAGATAGCAATAGCAGCTCCATGACTTGCTAATCCACCTTCCCAAACTTTTAAAATCTCAATGGGATTGCTTAAGTATTTTGAAGGCTCATAGAATAATACGTGTCCTAGCCTAGCTCCAACTATGGTGGCAATGACCATGTAAATCGTCAGTTTATCAACTAATTCTGGGTTTTGCCCCTCTTTTTTGAAGAAGTGAACCATGAATTGCTGCGAAATGACAAAGCCTGCCGCAAATAAAATACTATACCAAGGTGGTCTTTCCCAGCCAGGAATCACAGATGGGCTAGGATCCCAGACGATATAGTTCATGATTAATTCAAGCATATTTATTGATTTATAGTTGATCTAATTGTGCAAGTTCTTCAGCAAATCCTCCCGACAAAATCGGGAATCTATACCAAGTTTTGGGATCTACGTTAAATTCGTCCAGATGAAATGAGGGGGCAAGGCGCTCACGTTTCCATTGATTTCGGGACCAAAGTTGGAAGAATTTTTTGATATAGCCTTTCAAAGTGTAAGGTTCCAATTTTAGTTCTTCAGAAAGAATATGATAAATATCCATTGGTGAACGTCGGTCCCGAATTGCAAGTTTTTCAATTTCTACAATAACTGAGTAAGGCATTAAATCCTTTTCGTCCGTTTGGGTTCTTTCCAATGGACGAAGTTCTGCCGTTGGTTGCAGCGAGTTTACCTTTGACAAGCCTGGATGATCCAAGTTTTTCTCTGCCCAGCTTAGCCAGTTTAGGATGAAATATTTATCTACAGCCGCAATCGGAGAGATACTTCCAGAGGTATCCCCATCCATAGTGGCATAACCAACATCGCCTTCACTACGATTGGAAGTAGAGAGTAAAAGGGCATTATTGATATTCGCTAGCATCCAGATTATAGGCGAGCGAGTACGTGCTTGGATATTTTGAAGCGTGATATCATCTTGCTCCCAAGTCAATTTTCTCCCTATTGCTTTTTCTATCTTAGAAGTGTAGGAATTCACTTCTTCGTCAATCTCCCAGTGGTAGAATGTGGCACCTATACTTTCCGCAAGAGTTTTAGCTGAAGAAAATGTGTCATCTGAAGAGTTTTTGGTTCCTTGATAAGCAGTTGTCAGAATCTGCTTCATCAATTCTTTTTCCGGGGTTTGAGAAGTAGGAGTATTTTTTATTCCAGCTTTATCACAAAATTTCAGCAGACCCAATTCATCAATTCCGCGCTTCACCATTTCTGCAACTAAAATTGCGATGGAAGAAGAATCGGCTCCACCTGAAAGAGAGAGTACAAAACCAGCGCTCCGACTTTTTCTCATGTAATCAAAAAGTGCCAAAGCCGAAGCTTGGACAAATTCCTCATTTTTTGAGTTGATAGGAGCGATGTCCTGAGTTTTTGGTTCTAGATAAAAGGATTTTACCTGAAAGTCTTCGTAAGAAAGAAGTCTGTTTCTAGAGAGTAATTCTCCTGACTTTGCCAATAGAATTTCCCCATCGAAAATCATTCTTCCAGCCTCGTTTCCCAGCAAATTTGCATAGCAATAATAGCAGTCGAAAGCCGCTGAGCTTTCCACAACTAGTTCTTTACGAAGCTGAGTTTTACCCATAGCAAAGTGACTAGCGCTGGGATTGAAAATCAAATCTACGTTACGCTCACAGAGCCTGTCGCCAGGTCTAGCCTTTCCTCTCCAGGCATCTTCACAGATTTCAAAACCGAAATGAATGTCTTTATGATAAAAAGTTAAGTCTCCAAATGGAACTTGCTGATCTTGAAATTCTACCTGAATTACTTCATTAGCTATCCAAGGGGTAAACCAACGAAATTCGTAATGTACCCCATCAATAGCCATGAACTGCTTTGCTACAAAACCTTTTACAATTCCATTTTCAATGACAGCAACGCAGTTATAAACTTTGTCCTGAATTCGTATCGGCAAACCGACTGCCACTGTAATTCCTAAGCAATGAGGTAAAATCAGTTCTAATTGAGCAAGTGCTTTCTTAGGATACCAATAACTTAAAAATAAATCTTCAGATCCATATCCTGTGATAGCTAGTTCAGGCAAGCAGAGAATTTCGACATCTTGATTTTTAGCTTCCTCTATAGCCTGAAAGATCCTGTTCAAATTGCCTGACCAATCTAGTGGTGTTTGATTGACGGTTGCTCCTGCTATTTTTATTGAAGACATAAATAGATGTGATTGAGCCTAAAATTACGCAGCTATGTGGCAATTCTTAGTGTTTCGCAGGCATTTTTGGAAGCTTCCTGCTCAGCTTTCTTTTTGGTGCTTCCTTTTCCTTGTGCTACTTCTTCTCCTTCTACCTGCAAAGCAACCTTAAATTCTTTGAACCTTTGGTTACCAGTTACGCTGAGCACTGAAAATTCTACTTGTTTATTTTCCTTTTGAGACCACTCGATAATTTTACTTTTGTAGTTCGTTGTAGTGGCGATCATACTTTCTACATCAAAGTGAAGTAGGATTCTATGGGTGATGAAATGCTTGGTGAAATGGTAGCCTTTGTTCAGGTAAATAGCTCCAAGAAAAGCCTCTAACATATCACCATATAGGGATTTGTTTCCGGTGAAACTACGCTCCCCAATCTCCATGTCCAATGCTTTCCGTAATCCAATTTTGATTCCGGTATCGTTCAATGTTTCCCTATTGACAAGCTTTGAACGTGTTTCTGTGAGAAACCCTTCATCGCGAAATGGGAATTTTTGAAATAAAAACTCAGCTATCACCGCACCTAAAATTGCATCGCCTAGGAATTCTAATCGCTCGTTTGAAAGTCGGAATCCCTGGGATGTTTCTTCTCCTAAGCTGGAAGGGGTGAGTGCAAGCTTGTATAGTGATAAATTAAAAGGCCTGCTCCCCGTCATCAATCTGATGGAGGCAGCAAGCCTTTTGTCTTTTTTACTAAAGAAGAGATTAGAAAATCCGAGCCTTTGAATTAATTTCAAAATCCAGATTAATTATATTTTTTGAAAATTACTGAACAGTTATGTCCACCAAATCCAAAGGTATTACTCAACGCATAATTAATCTCTCTCTTCTGAGCTTTGTTGAAAGTCAAATTTAATCTAGGATCAAATGCCTCATCGTCTTCGAAATGATTGATCGTAGGAGGTACAATACCCTTATTGATAGCGAAAATACAAGCTATGGCTTCGATAGCTCCTGCTGCACCAAGTAAATGGCCAGTCATTGATTTGGTGCTACTGATGTTAAGCTTGTAAGCATGTTCACCAAAAACTTGCTGAATAGCTTTAGTCTCACCTACGTCACCTAATGGGGTGGACGTACCATGAACATTGATGTAATCTATGTCTTCAGGTTTAAGGTTTGCATCATCTAAAGCGATTTTCATTACGCTACTAGCTCCTAATCCTTCCGGGTGAGGAGCAGTAATATGATGTGCGTCAGCAGTCATGCCACCACCTACAAGTTCTGCATAGATTTTGGCTCCACGTGCTTTAGCGTGTTCGTATTCTTCTAGAATCAATGCTCCAGCACCTTCACCTAATACGAAACCATCCCTGTCTTTATCAAACGGCCTTGAGGCTGTTTCCGGAGATTCATTTCGTTGAGAAAGGGCTTTCATCGCATTGAATCCACCTACACCTGCTTCAGTAACTGCTGCTTCTGAACCACCACTGATAAAAATATCAGCTTTACCCATTCTGATGTAAGTAAATGCATCAATAAGGGCGTTGGTGCCTGAAGCGCAGGCAGAAACTGTTACAAAGTTTGGACCGCGAAAACCATATTTAATTGATAGAAAGCCTGCGCTGATATCAGCGATCATTTTGGGAATAAAGAAAGGATTGAAACGGGGTGTTCCATCGCCAGTGGCGAAAGAAGTTACTTCATCTTGAAAAGTTCTTAACCCTCCAATTCCAGATCCCCAGATTACTCCGGCTCTTGATTTATCGATTTTTTCAAGATCCAATCCTGAATCGTTCATGGCTTCTTCAACAGAAATCATGGCAAATTGTGTGAATGGATCCATCTTTTCGAGCTTCTTTCCTATCCATAAATTGCTCTACATCTAGGTTTTTAACCTCGCAGGCAAATTGGGTTTTGAAAAGGGAAGCGTCGAATTTGGTAATCGGCGCAGCACCGCTCACACCATTAGACAGACCCTGCCAGAATTCTTCTGCGGTATTGCCTATTGGTGTGAGGGCACCTATACCTGTTACAACAACTCTTTTTAAATTCATAGAATGAATTTAGGAATTATTATTTTACGTTAGCTTCCAAGTAGGTAACTGCTTGTCCAACAGTACCGATTTGCTCAGCCTGATCATCAGGAATAGAGATGTTGAATTCTTTTTCGAATTCCATAATCAATTCTACAGTATCAAGAGAATCAGCACCAAGATCATTGGTAAAGCTCGCCTCCAAAGTTACTTCAGACTCTTCTACGCCAAGTTTGTCAACGATGATGGCTTTTACTTTTTGTGCAATTTCAGACATTTTGTGATCAGTTTAGTTAATAACACTTCGCAAAGAAATATATTAAATGCCTAATTGGCAAAGAAAAGATTCAAGTAAATTTTTATACAAATAGCTGCACCTTGAAGTTGAATTATATTTTCTAACTTTGTTTTCATTGATTTTTTCACTGAATGAAGAAGGCCAAGTTACTAATTGAACATACCTATGATTTCGAGCTTTTGGGGCTTGTATCGCCTGTTAAGGACTATAAAATGGCCTGGCTAATTAACAGGGATTTAGACTTGAACCTTATTAAATCTGATGATCTTTTATTGGAATTTATGACCCTTCCAAGCCTAAAAATCTCTCAATATTTCCTTTCTTTACCACATGGATTTGTTCAACTTTTAAGAAATAAAGCACTCAACTCCACAAATCAAGTGTCTTATCTGATACCAGAATTGAAATCAATGGATTATTTCCTTTTGGTCCAAGACGAGACCTTTCAAATAAGTATTAATACATTTGCGAACCAGCTGGCGAAAAATCGCTACATACAAAATGTCATGAAGCTGGATGTGAGCAAACTTAAATCAAAAGAAAACCTATTAACTTATTAATCCCCTAATGAGCCAATTCAATAAGACAAAGATTCTAGCAACTATAGGCCCTGCTTCAAATAATTACGAAACAATCAAAAGCCTGGCAGCTGCCGGCGCGAATGTATTTCGTTTGAATTTTTCACATGGTACGCACGATATCCATGCTGAAGTAGCAGGTATTATTAGACAAATTAATAAAGATGAAGGATTAAATCTCGGAATCCTTCAGGATCTGCAAGGTCCCAAAATCCGTGTTGGCGAAGTTGAAAACAACGGAGTGGAGATCAAACCAGGTGAATTGATCACCATTACTAATGACCCGGTAATTGGAACAAGCCATCTAGTTAGTACAGTTTACCAAAATCTTCCAAATGATGTAGTTACCGGAGATAGAATCTTGATCGATGATGGTAATCTGGAAGTAAGAGTAAATGATACGGATGGGAAAAATGTCAATTGTACTGTAATCCACGGTGGTATCCTTAAGTCTAGAAAAGGGATCAACCTTCCTAATACTAAAGTAAGTGCACCTTCCCTTACGGAGAAGGACATTGAAGATTTGGCTTTCGGACTTGAGCAGGAAGTGGATCTGGATCGCACTTTCATTTGTGAGATCAGCCGAAGATATTATTGATTTGAGAGAGCGGATTGAAGCGAAAGGCAAAGTTTGTAAGATCGTTGCTAAGATTGAAAAGCCTGAAGCGCTTGATAACATCGATGCAATTATCGAAGCTACTGATGCAATCATGGTTGCCCGGGGTGATTTGGGAGTAGAAGTTCCAATGGAAATTGTTCCTCTTTGGCAAAAAAGAATTGTTGAAAAATGTAAGCTTGCCTGTAAGCCTGTGATTATTGCTACCCAAATGATGGAGAGCATGATTACTAATCCTCGTCCTACCCGTGCAGAAACTAATGATGTTGCAAATGCTGTGTTGGACGGTGCAGATGCTGTGATGCTTTCTGCTGAAACTGCCTCAGGAAAATATCCTGTAAATGCAGTAAAAGCCATGAGTAGCATTATTAGCTATTTGGAGGAAAATGCAGATATCTATCACAATCTGTACAAAATCCCTGAGGACGATGATACCTTCTTGAGCAATAACTTGATCTTGATGGCTTCGAGACTTTCTAGAAATGTAAAGGCAAAGGCTATTGTAGGGATTACCTCTTCTGGCTTTACTGGATTTAGAATTGCTTCTCACAGACCATCTGCCAGCATTTTTGTTTTTACAAGGAATAAGCCATTAATTACTCAGATGAGCTTGGTTTGGGGTGTACGTGCGTATTTTTACGAAAATCAAGTGTCTACTGATGCCACGTTTACAGACATAGAAAATACATTGAAGTCAGATGATCACGTGAACTCAGGTGACATCATCGTAAATACAGGTAGCATGCCGCTAAAAGCAAATGGTAGAACCAACATGCTAAAAGTGCATATAGTAGAATAAGCTACTTCTCAAAAACAAAAAAAAGAGTCCTGGGTTTAATTCAGGACTCTTTTTTTGTTTTTGATTCTTTTATAAAAATACTAAACAGGACAAAGCAAATGTTGCTTTTCAAAAAGCACAAGTCTGAAGACTTGCGCCAATTTTGAGAGAACTGATCACTGCAACTGATCACTGTCTAATTTTTAATTCCCCTTTCCGAAAATCTCTTCCGGACCTTTAGGTATCACCATCAGTACTTTTTCTTTTTCTACGACCACCGAGCCAGCCGGAGAGCCTTTTACTTTTCTCACGTATTTCGCTTCAGTATGGATCACAGGAGCTAGAGTTTCATTCTTGTTTTTTGAATAAAACGCAGCCAAGGAAGCTGCAGTCTCAATTACAGCCAAGGGGATGCTTTTAAGCCCTGAAGTCTTAATGAGTACATGAGAACCCGGGACCATACGTGCGTGCAGCCATAGGTCATCTTTCTTAGTGTAGCCACGAAGCATTTCATCATTTGCCTGTGCGGATTTGCCTACCCAGATAGGAAAGCCCTCAAATTCAAAAGTTTTGAACGGTAAAATGACTTCATCTTTTTGTAAAGCCTTGTCCTCACCATGAGATTTCTTATAGCTTTTTAAGGAACGGAAATCATCAATTGCATTCAATTCCGAGATTTTGGATTCTAATATTTCAGCTTGGTTAACCTTCGCCGCAATTGTTTTTTCCAATTGCTCCCATTCTAGCTTTCGGTTTTTACTCTTTCGGTAAAGTGATGCAGCGTGATCCTGAGGCTTTTGATTTGGCTTGAGTTTAACATGGATGTTTTCTCCCGTATAGAAGTCCATTAATTCAGCTTCAAGTTTTCCATCTTGAAAAACATGCAAATTAGCCATGATCACATCGGCTAGATTGGAAGGGGGCGGGGAATTGCGAAGCTCATCCAGTTTTAGCGTGGACTTTTGAATATATGATTTGGTACGTTTAAGCTGCTCTTGGTATTTTTTGAGCAAGGAGTTTTTGTCTTTTTCAAAGTTCCCTCTTACCAATGCCAAATAAAACAACTCATTGATCGCGTGGATAGGATTGGAAAAGCTTTTGACAGAATTGTCATTTGGCAGAAGGCTTAGCAGAATATCTCCGTCTTGGTCTATTAAGGAAAATAGTGGCGTTTCCAGCATATCTAGCAATTCCAGCATAAGACCCCATTTAGTCTGTAGATCTGCATTTGGATATCCTCTTTCCTTAAGCCAGCTTCTCGGGATGGATCCTAAAGTAGGTAAAAACTGAGAGGCATTTCCTTCCAGTTTTTCAAAGCTTTCCCAGCTTAAATCATAATCTTTGTTTAGCGTGCTCCAGTCCAATTCCCGGTCTTCTGCTATACCATTTCGGAACAACTTACTCGGTACGGCTCTATCCTCCTCATAGAGCAAGATGTTACTTCGGTTGGCATGCAATTTAAAAAGGAGGGTTTTTTCCGAACTGAGAATGAAATAAAATGCACGTTCAAAACTCAATACTTGACAGCCTAGGATCTTTTCTCCGATTAGCTCTTTAAAAAGGTTGATGCTGTTTCTCTTGGCACGCTGAAAATTTGTTGGAAATGAAAGGTAGATCTGAGGCGGTAAAAAATGAGCTCGGATGAATCGCGACTCTTCGTCATATTCAGTTTCTATAATTAGCTCGCCTTTATTTTGTGAAAAACAAGCCACTATTTTTTTGCCCAAAAATGCTTTTTCCAGCTCAGGACAGAGGTGTTTCAGGAAGTGATAATTAAGATGCATTAGTCCAAAGTTAGCTGAAGCCCATCATAGGCCAAGGCTATTCCCTCAGGTAATTCCTTATCTACTGCACTATGCAGGCCAAGTTTATGCGAAATATGTGTAAAGTAGGTTTCCGTAGCTCCGATTTTCTGAGCCATTTCTACAGCTTCATCCAATGTGAAATGTGAGATGTGGGATTCTTTTTGGAGGGCGTTGAGGACAAGGATCTCGGTGCCTTCTATCAATTGCAGGGATTCCTCGGGAATATAATTAGCGTCAGTGATGTAGGTGAAGTCACCAATTCGAAACCCCAAAATTGGAAGCTTGTAATGCATCACTGGAATAGGAGTGATGGTGATTCCTTCAATACTGAATGGGCTTTCACTGATTTCTATGGTTTGTACTTGCGGCACACCAGGATATCTTTTCCCACTGAAAATATACGCAAACTCACGCTTGATTTGTTCTAAAACCTGAGGCTTTCCAAACACTGGCATGTCTTTTTGCTGCTTGAAATTAAATGGGCGAATATCGTCTAAACCGGCAGTGTGATCCTTGTGCTCGTGCGTGAAAATCACTGCGTCAAGGTCTGTGATACCCGCTCGGAGAACTTGTGTGCGGAAATCAGGTCCAGTGTCGATTACTAAGCTCAACTTACCCACCTGTAGATGGACGGATGATCTGAATCGCCTGTCTCTAAAATCTAATGAACGACACACTTCGCATGTACAGCCTATCACTGGAACTCCCTGAGAAGTACCAGTTCCTAAAAAGGTTACTTTCAAAATTTTAATTGTGTTTGCCTCAATTCTGTGAGGAAGTCATGATTTGCTTTATCCTTAAAATCGGATGGATCAAGATTTAGTTCGATCAGTATGTCAACCAGAGCGTTGATTTTCCCTTCTAAGGGAAAATATTTATTGACAATTACGATCTTAGCTTCATTCAATACACAATAGCCGGATTTGAAATTCCCTTTTTCATACCGCAGCATGTAATCTGATGAGGCGAATAGATTTTCGAGTTTATCTAAAAAGTGCTTGGTGTATTTTATAGCCATAGTTATACTAGAAATTTCTTGACTGTAGCTAATAGCCTGTCGTAATCGAGAGGTTTTTGAATAAAATCATCAAACCCCATCTTTCTGAATTCATCCATGGTGTAATTGTTCATGTTTCCGGTAATCGCAATTATTGGAAGTTTAGATTTGGTTTCATCATTAAGTTCCCGGATCATTTTAGTACAAGTAGCTCCATCAAGGACAGGCATATTTAAATCCATCAGAATAAGATCAAAATCCTCTTTTTCCAGTATATCCAGCACTTGCTTGCCATTTTTAGCGGCTTTCATTTGATATTTTTCAAACGAAAGAATGCTCCTAGTTAAGTTTAAAATGACTGAACTATCCTCTCCAACGAGGATTTTTTTTGAATTATTCATGGGTTAAAAATAGTTTCTTCTTCAAGATATTTTTTAAATATGACACGTTCATTTATCAGGTTTTTTAATGCTGTTCCCAAAGCGTCCCAGTTCTCAGCTCTAGCTAACAGATCAGCTTCACTGGAAAAAGTAAAAATAGCATTGACCCCTAAAGTGCCTGAATTGCCTTTTATGGTATGAAGATGTTTGATGAGGGTCTGCTTATCCTTTTCTTGGAAAGCCTTATCTATCAGATGTATTAGCCCATCAAATTCTTCAATATATTCAATATACAAAGACCTTAGGTTAATTACTGAATTAAATTTGGATAGTTGTTGAAATACCTTTTCATCAATTATTTCAGGAGGTTTACTAAAGGTGATTTTTTCGTCTTCAGTGCAGGAAAGAATGTCTGACACAGCTTCAAGAAAATCCTTTGGACGAATTGGTTTTGAAATCAATGCGGTAAAGCCCATTTCCAATAGGCATTTTTTTGAATGAGCTTCGGAATAGCTTGAAACAGCTATTATTGGGCAATTGTATGGAGACTTTCTCCATATAGTCTGGGCTGTGGTTATCCCATCCATTACTGGCATTTGAAGGTCCATCAGTATCAGATCAAATGCTACTTGAGATGCTTTTTCTACAGCTTCTAATCCGCTTTTCACCGATTCATATCCACATAAGTGCTCAATCAAGTTTTCAATTAACCGTCGATTCATATCATTAGCATCAACAATCAATACCTTTTTGGTTTTCATTACAATACTTTGGATTTTTGGCCTTCGACTACCTAACTAATTCACTTTGATAAATCAATCCTATTTAATCTTAGTAGTGGGACCCACTGCAGTTGGGAAGACAGATTTATGTCTAAATCTAGCTAAAAAATTCAAGACTGAAATCGTCTCTTGCGATAGCCGACAATTTTATAAGGAAATGATTTTGGGAACGGCAAAGCCCAATTCTGAGGAGTTGAAGCAAGTTCCACATCATTTTATAAATAATTTGTCCATCGAGGATGAATATGATGTTAGGAGATTTGAGCGGGAAGCTTTGGTTTTGCTGCAAGCTTTATTTGCACAGCATAAGCTAGTCATTATGACGGGTGGCTCCGGGCTTTTTGCAGATGCTGTAGTAAATGGATTGGATGAAATGCCAGAGCTGGATCCGAAGATCCGCAAGGAGATAATTCAGGAATATGAGCAAAAAGGTTTAGAATTTTTGCAGGAAGAAATTGCTAAAAATGACCCTGAGTATTTTGAAAAAGTTGATCAAAAGAACCCTCAGCGACTAATGCGAGCCTTGGAGATTTGGCGAGGTACTGGGAAAAAATTTAGTTCATTTAGGGTAAAATCAAAAAAGCATCGACCATTCAAAGTCATCAAAATTGGTTTGGAAAGAGATCGGGAGGAATTGTACTCCAGAATTGACCAAAGGATGGATCAAATGATCGAAGCTGGCTTATTTGATGAGGCTGACTCACTCTTCGGTAAGCGTCACCTGAATGCATTGCAGACTGTCGGTTACTCAGAGATCTTCGGGTTTTTAGAAGGGAAGTATGATAAAGAAGAAGCCATCCGATTGCTCAAAAGAAACTCAAGACGTTATGCTAAGCGTCAGATGACTTGGTTCAAAAAGGATGAATCAATTCATTGGTTTTCTCCCGATAAGCAAGATGAAATTTTAAAGTTTGTAGCAGATCAAATTGCTTGAAACCGAGCGATTTTTCCAACCCAATTATAAGGAGCTTTTTTTAGTAAGGCATTGTATTGAATACGGTTGACCTTTAGATCGCGTATGATTTTTAATGCTTTTTCTGTAATGCCTTTTTCAGTTTGCTTTTCCTTAAGCGCAGCAATAAGCAAGTCTGGATCGGATGAATCATCTACCAGAATTCCCAATGCTGGGTTCAAGGAGTTTAATTTGAAAAGCAGCTCTTTCTGCTGATTGAGTTTTCGCTGCAGCTCATTTTTCACAGTAAGGAAAAAAAGGAGAGCACCGCCTCCCAGCATAATAAATAGTGGTATGAACCCCATCTTAAATACTTAAGATTTTCATTAATTTAAGGTGATCTTCGATCAGCGGCTTGGTCTTACCTATACAATCTGCAAATGGTGTAAATACCACTTCTTGATTTACTACTCCAGCCATGTGAAATTGATGACCTGCAATTAATCCTTCGACTGCAGACATCCCGCATCTACTAGCTAAAACCCGATCACGGGCAGTAGGGTTTCCACCTCGCTGAATGTGTCCAAGAGTAGTTACTTTGAAATCCTTACTTGGGTCATTGACCTTGTTTTTGACAATTTCCATTACCGTTTGAGCATTACCTGCTTCATCACCTTCAGCTACAACAACAATACTGGAGAATCTGTTTTTTCTGTTGTTTTTTAATGACTTTACCACATCATCCAAGTTGGTTTTTGTTTCTGGCACCATCACAAATTCCGCTCCTCCACCGATACCAGATTCAATTGCAATAAATCCTGCATCTCTTCCCATTACTTCAATGAAGAAAATACGATCGTGTGCTGCGGCTGTATCACGGATTTTATCAATTGCTTCCAAAGCTGTATTTACGGCAGTATCAAATCCAATGGTATAGTCAGTGCCATACAAGTCGTTATCAATCGTCCCTGGACAGCCAATGGTAGGGATTCCAAATTCTTCGAAAAACACCTTTGCACCTGTAAAAGTACCGTCTCCGCCGATTGCGACCAGGCCTTCTATGCCATGTGCTTTGAGATTGTCGTAGGCTTGCTTTCTTCCTTCTGGAGTTTTGAATTCCATAGACCTGGCAGACTTAAGGATTGTCCCTCCTCGCTGTACAATATTACTTACAGAGTGAGATTGCAAGCGTTTAATGTCACCATCGATCATGCCTTCATACCCACGGTATATCCCGTAAACTTCTAATCCTTTGAAAATGGCTGTACGTACGACCGCTCTCACGCAAGCGTTCATGCCAGGACTATCTCCTCCAGAAGTAAAAACTGCTATTTTCTTCATATGCTAATATTGTTTTTCAATGGTCATAAGGAATCTCGCAACTTGAAAAAAATCGTCCCTATTAGTGACTTCTGAGTTATGCTCGATTTCATTGTTCATAGGTTTAAGATCCCAAAAATAGGGATAAATGAAAGAATGCTTCCAGTTTCTCAAATTATTAAACCTTTAATAAAAGCTAAATAGTTAAGCGGTTTGAATTCCAGTATTAATAATGTGAATTTGGGAGTATGGAAAAGAGAAAACTACCTGCCTTGTCATTTGAAGTAAGTCCACTTGCACTTGGATGTATGTCTTTGAAAGGCAGTTTAAAAGAAGATCAACAAATCATTGACGCAGCAGTTTCTGGTGGAATTAATTTCTTTGATACAGCAGATTTGTATCAAAAAGGCCTCAATGAAGAAATTGTAGGCGCTGCACTTAAAAATAGACGTAAAGACATTGTTCTAGCCACCAAGGTAGGCAACCAACTTCGACCAGATGGCAGTGGCTGGGCTTGGAATCCTAGGAAATCCTACATCCTACAAGCTGTGGAGGCAAGTTTGAAAAGATTACAAACGGATTACATTGATGTTTACCAATTGCACGGAGGTACGCTGGAAGATCCTTGGGAGGAAACCTTGGAAGCTTTTGAAATTCTTAAAAGTCAAGGCAAAATCCGGGCTTTTGGGATTTCTTCCATTCGCCCAAATGTGATCCGAAAAGTGCTAGCAATGAGTAGTCCTGCTACCATTATGATGCAATACAATCCACTGGATCGTCGACCGGAAGAAGAAGCATTTCCATTGATTTCTGAGTCTGACACAAGAGTTTTAGTCCGTGGAACTTATGCAAAAGGACTTTTAATCAATAAGTCTGCTGAGCCATTTCTCGATTATTCTGCTGCCGAAGTTAAAGACATACGTGAGTTGATTAGGGATTCTGGTGTACTTCCAGAAGCTTTTCTAATTCATTTTGGTCTAATACAGCCAGCGGTGGGTGCTTTAGTGATTGGAGCAAGTTCGGTTCAACAGGTCGAAAAAATGATTTTTGCTTATCAGCAGCATGAAATGTTTTCGGAGCAATTAATGCAAACGATCATTGCCAAAATACCGCTAAACCAATACACCCAGCATAGATAAAATTCCCATTGCCTAGAGACCACAAAAAGTCTATTTTGGAAGGATATATATTATTCCTCCTTTTAAATCACCCGACTATGAAAGTTAGACTGTTACTTTTTCTATTACCAGTGGTAATCTGGTCTTGCGAACCAAAAGAGCTTACCGAGGCCGAACGTTGGGAAGATACCGCTAGTCGGGTTGAGATAATTAGAGATGATTTTGGGATTCCTCACATTTATGGGAAAAGCGATGCCGATGCAGTTTTCGGCTTGCTCTATGCGCAGTGCGAAGATGATTTCAGGAGAGTAGAGCGCAATTACATTTGGGCAACAGGTCGCTTGGCTGAGTTGGAAGGTCCGGAAGCTATTTACAGTGATTTGAGAGCAAATCTCTACATGACTGAAGCAGAAGCCAAAGCTGCTTATGAAACAGCACCTGATTGGTTGAAGGAACTTTGTGTTGCTTTTGCCGACGGCATAAACTATTACTTGGCTACACATCCGGAAGTGACACCTCAAGTGATTACGCATTACGAACCTTGGATGCCAATGTTCTTCAGTGAAGGGTCTATCGGTGGAGATATTGAGCAGATTCCAACTCGCAGAATTCAGGCTTTTTATGCTGAAAAAGAGCCAGACGTAATGGCTTTATATGAAGAAGAATTTGTAAGAGAGGCTTTATTGGAGGAACCAAAAGGTTCGAATGGTATCGCGCTGAATGGTAAGATGACAGCTTCAGGTAATGCGATGCTACTCATCAATCCACACACCTCCTTTTACTTCAGGCCTGAAGTTCACGTGGTTAGCGAAGAAGGTTTAAATGCTTATGGTGCAGTGACCTGGGGACAGTTCTTCGTTTACCAAGGCTTCAATGAGAAAACAGGCTGGATGCATACTTCTACTCAAGTGGATTTTATTGATGAGTTTGTGGAAGAGGTGACAGAGAAAGATGGGAAATATGAATACCAATATGGAGATGAGAGTCGTGCAGTCGAGGAGTTTCAAGTTTCATTGAAATATAAGTCAGGAACAGAATTAAAGGAGAAACCTTTCACGTTTTACCGAACTCACCATGGCCCGATTACACATAAGATTGGAGATAAGTGGGTGGCGACTAAGATCAATTGGGATCCTGTCAATGCCTTGATCCAAAGCTTTACTAGGACAAAATTGAGCAATCACGAGGAGTTTAAAAAAATGATGGACATCCGTACCAATTCTTCCAATAATACGGTTTTTGCGGATGCTGATGGAAATATTGCGTATTTCCATGGCAACTTCATCCCAAAAAGAAATGAAGGTTTTGACTTCTCCGAACCTGTGGATGGTTCAGATCCAAACTCGGATTGGCAAGGTTTGCATACCGTGGATGAAAGTATTATGGTCTTAAATCCAGGCTCAGGCTGGATTCAAAACTGTAATTCCACTCCCTTTACTGCGGCAGGAGAGTTTAGCCCTAAACAGGAGGATTATCCTTTTTATATGGCTCCAGATCGCGAAAACTATCGTGGAATTCATGCGATGAAAGTGTTGAATGATACTACAGGTTTGACTTTGGATGGATTGATAGATTTGGCGTATGATCCTTATTTACCAGCATTTGAGGAACTGATTCCTATGCTGCTCAAAGCACATGAAAAGCGTGGTGTGGCAGATCCTCAATTCATGGAGCCAATAAAAATCTTGGAGGCTTGGGATTACCGCACTTCCAAAGAATCTGTTGCGATGTCATTGGCTCATTTTTTTGGGATGAATTTTATGAGAAATCATGGCAACATCAATAATTTGATCCCATTTAATATTGATCAAAACACGAATGTTCCTAAGCCTTCCCCTACAGCATTGCTAGCAACTTTCGCACAAACTTTGGATCAGATGAATGCCGATTTCGGAACATGGAATACGCCTTGGTCAGAGATCAATAGATTTCAGCGATTGACAGGAGAAATCGATCTGCCTTTTGATGATGAAAAGGAGTATAGCCCGGTTGGTTTGGCTTCTGGAACCTGGGGTGCTTTGGCAGCTTTCGGGGCGAGGACCTTTCCTGGGACGAAGAGATTGTATGGTTACAGAGGAAATAGTTTTGTAGCTGTAGTGGAATTTGGAGAGAAAGTAAAAGCCAAATCCATTCTTGCCGGTGGCCAGAGCTCAGATCCAAATTCTCCCCATTTCTACGATCAAACTCAGGACTATATCGACGGGAATTTCAAAGATGTTGCTTTTTACCGGGAAGATGTGGAGGCTAGAATGGAGGAGCGATATGTGCCAGGGAAGAGGGAGTAGGCAGTGACCAGTTGCAGTATTCAGTTTGTTGACCTTTGAGGTTTCTAAAACCTCGAAGGTTTTATGTTTATAGTATAAATTGTGCCAGTAAAAATTAAAATAAATTTATAGTCAGCTTATCAATTCAATGCTTCGTTTATTCCCATTGTTTGCCGGAGGAAAGGATTTTTTGCTGAGTTATCCATCTTGAACAAACCCACCTTTACTTATGAGAAAAATACTTTTTTTGATGCTCCTGAGCAGTTCAGTTGCTTTTGCGCAGCAAGAAACTAAACCACTGCGATCATCAATAGAAACGGATACCCGCGCTATCAGACAGGACGTCCCGATGACGAATTCTATTCGAAAAGCTTTCGAGGAAGGCTCAAGAAACTTTACAGGAAAACCAGGTCCAAACTACTGGCAACTTGAGACTGATTTTACGATCAAGGCTAGCTTGGATCCAAGTACACAGACCATCAAAGGTTCCGAAAAGATTTTGATACATAACAATAGCAAAGAGGATATGACTTCCATTGTGCTGCGGTTGGATCATAATATATTTAGGGGAGATGTTCCTCGTGGATCGTCAGTTCCAGCAGAAAATACAGAGGGGATGGTAGTGACTTCAATCAAAGTAGGAGGGGAAGCTGTGGAATTAAATGCTCCTCCTATTCAGAGAAGAAGAAATGAGCCAGCTCAAACGCCAAAACTTAGCGTTAGAGGGTTGCAGAGCACTGTAGCTACGATCACCTTGGCTGACCCAATCAAAGCTGGTGCCACGGCTGAACTTGAAATTGACTGGCATACGAAACTGCCGGGGGGAGATAATGGCCGAGGTCATAGAATGACGCAACGTTTTGACAGTACCTTATTTCAGCCAACTCAATGGTTCCCCAGATTGGCGAAGTTTGACGATCTAAGAGGATGGGAAACCAGCCTTTACCTAGGTCCTGCTGAGTTTCATAACAATTTTGGGAAATTCGATGTGTCGATCACTGTTCCAGCTGGCTGGATAGTAAGTGGTACTGGCGTATTGCAAAATCCAACGGAGGTTTTGACTCCGACTGTTGCGGAGAGATTTGCAAATGTTCTTAAATCTGACGGTGAAGTTACCCTGGTTAGTGAAGATGAAAAAGGTCCTGGAAAAGCGACTAAAGCAGGAGATAAATTGACATGGCACTTTGTGGCAGATAAAGTCAATGATTTTGCTTGGGCGACTTCAGATAGATTTATCTGGAAAGCAACCAAAGCTGATATTCCAGGTAAAGGTCCAATTCCAATTTACATGGTTTTCATTCCAGAAAGAGCCAGACTTTTTGAAAAGGCCGGTGACTATACCAAGCATGCTTTGGAGTTTTATTCCAAGCTTTGGGCGCCTTATCCTTTCCCTCAACTTACGCTTCAAGACGGTCCGAGTGATGGTATGGAATACCCGATGGTAATCAATTCAAATGAGCGAGCAGCAGATCATGAGGCAGCACACCAGTGGTGGCCTATGATGGTAGGGACGAATGAAACCCGCTACGGCTGGATGGATGAAGGTTTTAATCAATACATGAATATACTCTCCGGTGCAGATAGCCGAGGAGTGGATTATAATTTGGATGGATTGGGACAAAGCTACGGGCGTGTAAGTGGACTTGAGGATGAAGCGCCTATGATGTGGAGCGCGAATGACGCAGGAAATATGTATGGCTTTCAGACCTATTCGAAGACGCCATTGATGTTATCCATGCTTGGTGGTATAGTGGGTGATGAAGCGGTGATCAATGCTATGAAAAAGTATACAGCGACATGGGCTTATAAGCATCCATCTCCTTGGGATTACATGTTTTTCATGAATAATGAATTGGGGCAAAATCTGGAGTGGTTCTGGTATTATTGGTTGTTTACCACAGAATCTGTGGAAGGATCTATCCAAAATGTGACTACTTCAAATGGTGAAACGACCGTGACGGTACATCAGGCAGGGCAAATGCCTTCTCCAGTTGTGCTTCAAGTTGAGTTTGAAGGGCCGGCGGATGTACAGATGCCACATGCTAAAAAGATCAATGATACTACTTTTGAAATGACCTGGCCAGTTTCGGTGTGGTTTGATGGAAGCAAAACTTTTGATGCGGTGATGGATTTCGGAGATTCGAAAATCAAGAAAATTACGTTAGACCCTCATGGGCGATTCCCGGATAAAGATAAGGCTGACAATGTTTGGCCAAGATGATTGAAATTAAAATGAGGCTTGAAAGAGCCTCGTTTTTTTTCTCGTTTTTTACCGCTGTGGGCGCGAAGGATTACGTAGAGGTCGCAATTTAAAGTTGTCCTGCTTCTCCAGAAGCTGGACTTTGTAGATCTATCTGCGAATTTCAAGGTTTTTATTTAACCGCAGTGGACACAGAGGGTCACGCAGAGGGCGCAATTTAGAGTTGTCCTGCTTTTTCAGAAGCAAGACTTGATGTTAAATCAGAAAAAGGGCTGAAAGTCCTAAATAACTAAGCCCAGCTCGATAGGGCTGGGCAAGAGAAAGTTGAAATAGAAATAAAGCTCTGCAAGAGCGAAATAGCTGGAAGATGATCCAAAGAGATCGCGAATAGAGTTGAAACTCTGTTTAGATTATGGTTTTTCACTCTAGGTTATCCAGCTTTTCCAGAAGGTGGACATGGAGCCCATTTTTATTTCCGTTCGGGAGACACGAACGGTGGCTTAGTACTTTTACTTTTTGGGAGTTTCACTCATTTCTAATTTCAACTCTCCACCAGAGGTAATCTGGCTATGGGAAAGTTCAAGATGACCAAAGGTTTGATTCTTCCAATTCGCAGAGTTTACGTAGACACTAGAAGGGCTATTCCCTTCAGTTTTGATGATAAATTCCTTCCCTGAGTAATAGTCTGGATTAAGTGCTATGGTGATTTTATCAAAAATTGGACTACCAATTTGATAAGCTGGATTTGCTTCCGTTCCTCCGTTCATTTGAAACAATCCAATCTTCATTAATACCGCTAGACTTCCCATCAATCCTTGGTCTTCATCTCCATTATAACCGTTTTCAGGGCTGAGGTCAGAATAAATTCTCCTCACAATCGCCCTTGACCAATACTGAGTCAAATCAGGTCTTCCCAATTTGTGGAAAATGAATGCCGTCTGAATCGAAGGCTGATTTCCGTAATTGATTGGAATTCTTCGATATTCTGGATGTGTTTCCTGTGAGTGCGAAGTGCCTGAGGTGAAACCAAGTTTTTCAGATTCTACGAAGGAAGTGTTTAATCGTTCGATGGCTTTTTCTTTCCCTCCCATTAATTCGGCAAGTCCATCCAGATCATGAGGAACAAACCAAGTTCCCTGACTTCCATTTGCCTCATTGAAACCTGCATTGTATTCGTAAGGATCGAAAGGAGTTTTCCAGCTTCCATCTACATTTCTTGGACGCATCCAGCTTGTTTCAGCATCAAAGGTGTTTTTGTAGTTTTCTGATCTTTTCAAAAATTCCTGTTCACCAGCTTTGTCTCCCAATGCTTTTGCCAATTGAGCCAATGTCCAATCCTGATAAGCATATTCCAATGTCAGACTTGGTCCATCCTGATGGTAACCGAAGTTTCCCTCAGGAATTGGCCACGGCACATAGCCGTTCTTTAAGTAATAAGAAAAGCCGCCGCCCAAGGAAGTTTTATGCTCATACCCGGCTTTTTCCATGATTCCTCCAGGACGGTGATTTTTCTTTAGTCCCTCATAAGCCAGCTCAATATCAAAGCCTCGAATCCCTTTTTGGTAGGCGCTGACGATAAATGGAGTGCTCGAAGCCCCCGTCATTACGTAAGTGTAATTACCTCCAGAAGGCCCTCGTGGAATAAGGCCTCCGTCTTGATAGTATCGCAGCATGGAATTAACAAATTCCTCCGTGATCTCAGGATAAACTAAGTGCCAAAGGGTATTGATAGTCCACTGAGCTCCCCAAAATGAATCTGAATTGAAGTGTCGGAATTTGGGTTTTCCAGCTTCGTCCAGCGGAATTTGCTTGGTCAAATGCGTTCCGCTGGTCAGGTCAGCATATTTGCCATTTACATCCGAAATCGTTCTTCTGCCTTGTAGCGCATGGAAAAGATCAGTATAGAACCTTCTTCTGTCTTTTTCTGTAGCACCTTCTACTTTGATTCTTCCCAAATAGCTATTCCATTCTGCAAATGATTCATTCCGTATTCGGTTAAAATCCCAATGCGCTAATTCAGTATCCAGATTCAACATTGCCTGCTCCACACTGACGTAGGATATCCCTACTTTCATGAGTAGTTCCTCCGTAGATTTATCAAAAGTCAGTAGCGCGCCAGAATCTTTTCCTTTGATTTCAGACAGGGTAGAGGTGACTCCATTTTCTGACCAACCGCTAATCTCAGCGATATTTCTATTGAGTTTGATAGCAAAGAAGATAGGAGTGTCATTCGGTCTTCTCACCGTTGGACCGTTAATCAAATGACCAGTTAAAGTGGTCTTGTTTACCTGGGTGAGTTCTCCGTCGATGATGTCCGAGGGGCCTAGCATGCCACCAAGTCTGATCACTACTTGCTGCTTTGCTTCTTTAGGGAAAGTATATTTGTGAAATCCGGTACGTAAGGTGGAAGTAAGTTCCACTCTGATCCCATAGCGATCAAGTGTAAGTTGATGATAACCTGGCTGCACTATCTCAGTTTCATGGGAAAAGGGAGAAGCAAAATTTCTTTTTCCCTCCAAACTCACCTCAGAAACCGGTAGTACCGAAAGTCCCGAAAGTTGCCATGCATGCACATGGCTAAGCCCTTTGATGGAATCACTTTCATATCGATATCCTGATCCCCAAGCTCCGCCTGTATCCGTATCAGGACTGAGATTGACCATCCCGAAAGGTCTAGTGGCAGTATTGAAAAAGAACCAGCGGGAATTTTTACTATCTACATAAGGATTTACCAAATCTGCGGGGGACTCGTTTGATTGGGAAAAAGCGAAAGCGGAAATTTGAAAAAACAGGATGGCAAGGCAATATCTTAGGTTCATCTTTTGCGTCAATTGAATTAGGAGCTTAAGTAAGGTGCAAAAGTCCGTAAATCAAACTCCGTGATCAGGGATATTACGGAAAGGATTTCAGAATCTTCTCTCCCATAGGTATAAAAAGAAAAAGGCTGGAAGTTTAATACTCCCAGCCTTTCAATAAGAGTGATTTCAGGATTTATCTTAGAAAGGAAGATCCGCTTCTTCAGACACGTTTGCTTTTCTTTCACCCATCAGTAGGATGCTTTGTACCACCACCTCAGAAATGTAGCGCTTGACACCTTCTTTGTCTTCGTAGGAGCGATTGCTGAGTTTGCCTTCTATGGCGATTTCCGAACCTTTGTCAGTGTACTTGTCAAGTAATTCGGCTTGCTTGCCCCAAGCCACGATGTTGTGCCAGGTAGTTTCTTCTACGCGTTCACCTTTTTGGTTTTTATAATATTCGTTAGTAGCGAGAGATACTTTACCTAAGGTCTTGCCGCCTTCCAGATTTTTGATTTCTACTTTGGATCCTAGACGTCCGATTAGCTGTACTTTGTTTCTTAGCGTGCTCATAATGTTTGTTGTTTTGGTTAGAAAATTTGTTTGTCGTTTTCGCCAGAGGAAAAACTTATGATCCAAAGTTGGGGGATCGGTCAGAGCTAAGTCGGTAGCTAGTCGTTTGTATTCGATAGTATCCGTTTGTTGTCGGATAAAGTGTGTTTATTGGGCTTAAGAGGTGGTTGGGGTTTTATAAAAGTTTAGTAGGTTTAGAGAGGGGAAAGCGGAGGTGCGTATATATAAGTGTTGTGTACAATTTGAAAAATGAGATTTAACAAACCAGCATATCCAACAGTTCATTTTAGCGAAGAAATTTGGGTTAATTGTCCAAAGTGCTCTGAACCTGCTTTGGTAAAAACCGAACTACCAAAATATACGATACTTTTTCCTTGGGGACACAAATCAATCTGTAGCTGCAGTCATTGTGGATTCCAAGAAACGAACGAGAGTAATTGGTCGGGGTTTGTTCAGGGGTTTATTAACCGAGCATGCGGAAATTGTGGAAGTGGAATATCTTACACCACGGAACCGACAAAAGAACCATATGAAACATCAGAAATTACATGTGACGTATGCAAGGCAACAAGAGAGTATGAGATTAAATGGTATCGCTACCGAAATGACAAACCTACAGACCCTTATTTTGGGTTTGATTTATTTCTTCAAACCAGTATAAAAGATAATGTACTTTGGTTGTACAATATTGACCATTTAGACTATCTAAAAGAATATGTTGAAGCTAAGCTTAGGGAAGATGATGGAAGACACAAATACTCTATGATAACAAATTTACCTCAATGGGTTAAGTCAAGTAAGAATCGTGAAGTGATTGTCAAAAAGGTTAATAAGTTGAGGCACGAATTAGAAAAGAAAACTGTACACAACAACACCTAAGAAAACATGCCCTTCGGGACACGTTTCTTAGCCAAACGTAGCTGCAACCTAAAACATCAAAAACACAATAATGAAATTTCTTCTGTCAACATTCACTTTACTTCTGTTTTTTTCTTGTGACGGACAGCAACACAAAACTGTTGAATTAAAAGAACCTAAAGTTTATACGAGTGCTGACATTGTTACAAGCAATTTACTAGACAAAAATGGAAACCTATGGTTTGGAACATCAACCGAAGGACTTTAAAATATGACGGAAAAACATTCACTAATATTAATGAAGAAAAAGGTCTTTGTTCTAATCAAATTTGGAGCATTATTGAAGATGACAAAGGGATAATCTGGCTGGCAACAAATAAAGGATTGTGCAAATACAATGGCAAGGTGTTTACACAAATTTCACTTCCCTATGTTGAAACAAGTAGCGAATGGTACAAAAACATTTACCCAACAGTCAACCCAAATCAAGCAAATTCAATAATTCAAGACAATATTGGAATATTTTGGATTGGAACTTCAGGTGGTGGTGCTTACAAATATGACGGAACAACATTTCAAAGCATATTGGCTGACAAAGGCAGAAAATATGAAGACAGTCTTCATCACAATGTCATACAAAGCATTATACAGGACAAAAATGGAAACATTTGGTTTGCTTCAATGAGTAATGGGGGACTTACAAAATACAATGGCGAAACATTCCAAGAGTTCAAAACGGAAAATGGATTAAGTGATAATATGGTTCGTTATCTCTATCAAGACCAAGAAGGAAATATTTGGATAGGAACAAATGGAAATCGAAATGGTGGATTGGATAAGTTTGACGGAAAAGACTTTAGTAACTTTAATGAAAGTAATGGTTTGTGCAGTAATAATGTTGCCGTTATATTCCAAAGTTCAGACGGAATAATTTGGTTAGGTAGCGACAGAGAAGCTCTTTGCTATTTTGAAAATGGAAGTTTCAAATCTTTAAACAAATTATCAGGAATTTCGATAAGGACAATCATAGAAGATAAAGATGGAAATATTTGGTTCGGTGGCAGAAAAGGAAATTTGTGGAAATATGACGGTGAGAAATTGACAGACCTAACCCAATTGAAAAATGAATAAAAGGCAGCAGCGAACAAGGTATGTGCATGGCTTCCTAACGTCAGCCACGACACTATATATAAACCGTTGTTGTAGGGCATTTGCCAAAGACGTAACACTATGATTACAGCAGAGAAAATAGAAATTTATCGAAAATACGGAGGAGATATTGATGGTTTATCTCGAGGAGGTAAAAGCGAAGAAAAGGCATTGTTAGAAGATAAAGATTGGTGGTTAATTGATAGCATATTACAAGATTTAGAGATGATTAACAAAGGACTATGTTCTTGGGACTTTATAGCGCGATTTGAAAAATTTTTGGAAGATAATTTTGACAGTGGAGCAAGAGAACTGATTTGTAGGAACTGTTTATATTAATAAATAACACTCCGAAACGCAAAGGATTGTTTAAAGTAAACAAGGAGAATTATGTACTCAATGTTTATCGACTGATTGAGAAAATGGATAAATGAAATATAAAAACTACAAATCAACCATTCACAATTTTGCACATTCGTTCATGAGCATTAATTATAAGAAAAGTAGTCGATTAGCAATTAATGTTCTGATTGATCACTAGCTCGTGGAACAATAAGATTAAAATTGAAACATGGCTATAACATTTTCTAGGAATGAATAGGGAGGCTTCGGTCTGGATATTTTCGTGGGAATTACAAAGTCCGCCACAATTTATAGATTTAAAACAAGAGGTGACTTTGAGCAGCTAAAAAGGTTAGTGAATTCTAATCTCCACTTATCTATAGCTCAGCGTTGGGAAATTTTAAGAACGTTGTAACCAATAATTCAATCAAATTCAAAGTGAATATATTTTCTTATCATTTAGTAAAGCTTCCATTTTTTGATGCGATAAAATGTATATTCTCGAATCCTATTTCCAAGAACACCATAGGGCTGGTTCACTCAGAATGTATGACAACGATGACCTTAGGTTCTCCTATCTTTTCTACCTCTAGGGTTTTAATCGGGCAAGTCGCCATTTTCATACAGTGGGAAGATGAAATTGCACTCGAGAACTATTTAGATAAGGACAGTTTTGGTAGAATTCTAGCAAAAGGCTGGCACGTGCGGATGTCTTTTATCAGAGCATGGGGGAGAATCAGGGGATTTAAAATACCAGATAGTAGAACCAACTTGGAAACTACAAATTCTCCAGTGGTCGCTGTGACTTTGGCCCGAATGAAACCTTTTGCAGTCCCAAGATTTATTCATTGGGGAAGGCCTGTAGAAAAGCTGGTACGAGACCATCCAGGAACCATACTTTCGTTAGCATCAGTGAAGTTTCCAAACACCGTTTCAACTTTTTCAATTTGGAAAACCGAAAAAGAAATGACAGATATGGTTCGTGGGCATAGTGCAGTTGAAAAACCTAAACGACATTCGGCTGCAATGGAAGAAAGAGAGAGGAAAGAATTTCATTTTGAGTTTGTGACACTAAGGTTTCGACCTATTTCTGAATTTGGTAAATGGAAAGGCCAATCGAATTTTATTTCCAGCACTTAAAGTATTCCAGGAAAAATGGGAACAGCATCTAGCAAGCAGAGCGTACAGGATTGGGTTACTCAGCAATGGGTCATTCTTTTTGGAAAAAAAATTGATTTCATAGAGCATAAATGGCTTATGGGACCTTTTGGCAACACCAATGGGATCGGTATAAAATTTATAAAGCAATTAGCAGAAAAAGAACATTTAACTATTGCTAAGGAGGAAAATGATAAAGGATTAATTCAATCAATAAAGCAACTCAATCTGACTAAAATTGAATTGCATTCGCTATCTGAAAATGTGATTGACTTTTATCAGAACACTTCGAATTACGACCTTCAATTAAGCGTAAAATGGAATCCATTTTTTAAAGTATTCGGTATTTTGCTGCGGATCCTTTTCAGTAAAAGGATAGAACAATTAAATGTTCCCATTCAACGTGTTAAAGACTCCAAGGGATTGACAAGTGAAATAATCCAGCTGCTTGATCCTGTGACAAATGATGTTAAAAGGACAATTTGGTTAAGGACATTTAAATCAACAGGTCAAGTCGTTTACTCTGGTGTGTATGAAATTTGTATCATGCCATCTGGAAAAGCATGTATAAAAGCGATTTTCCCACTGCCCAACGGAAATGCAACTGTGATTTTGTCTCCCAGAGTTGGAGGAAATGGTGAGCTTATTTTAGAATCATCGGGGAAACAAATTGGTGATAGTGGATTTTACTTTTTGCTAAAGGATTCAAAAGGACACTTATGGACAAAATTTTTAAAATCATTTAAAGACAAACTTGTAGTAAGAAGTTTAAATGAAAGTATTTCTGCTACACAAACTCTGACTTTATGGGATATGAGAGTTTTAGAATTTGAATACGAAATAAAGACCAAACACTAGTAAATTAATACTGAAAACCAGAAGGTAAACTTAGCAAAGACAAACAATGCCACCAATAAAGATGAGACACCTACTATTATTGTTTTTTGTCCTGAACGTACAGGCGCATGCTTTTGGACAGCAATCTGACACAGTTTGGTTTAATAATAAATGGGAGCAGACTGAACGGGCAAACAAACACTACTACAGAGTGATTCAAAAGGATTCTGTTAATGGAAGAAAATTCATTGTACAGGATTTCTATCCAACTGGGCAATTGCAGATGAAAGGAAATTATGTTTCTATTAATCCAGAAAAAAGAGATGGTGAATTTATTTGGTGGTTTCAGAATGGTAGCATTCAAAGAGAGGCATTCTATAAGAATGACACAATTGTTAAAATGACTGATTGGGATGAAAACGGAAAAATAGTACGCCAGCAAGAATACCTACGGACCGTAACATATCAGGATGGGGAGCCTATCTATGATTTAAAATCAATTGACGTCGGTCCAGAGTTTCCTGGAGGCAATGCTGCTTTGTATGCTTTTATTTCTAAAAACTTGCAGTATCCAATAGAGGCAGCAAAAAATGGGATTACGGGGAAAGTAGTTGCCAAGTTTGTGATCGATCGAAAAGGAAAGGTTAAGAATCTAGAGATAATTCAAAGTGTTCATGAACTTTTGGATCAAGAGGCGTTAAGAGTGATGCGTTTAATGCCTAAATGGACGCCAGGAGAGCAAAATGGTAAAAAGGTGAACGTAATGCTCGCCCTGCCTATTAATTTTAATTAGCGAAAAATATGCTGACAAATCACTAAAAACGAAGGGAAGTCCGGAATTTCAAACCTTCCAAGCTTTGCAAATTGCTAAAACTAAGTTCTATTTATAGTACGGGATTAGCCTCATCACTAGCTTTGTAATTTATTTTGAAGAGTGCCAAGAAGTCATTTACTACGATCTTCGGAACGTAGCGCTTGACACCTTCTTTGTCTTCGTAGGAGCGATTGCTGAGTTTGCCTTCTATGGCGATTTCCGAACCTTTGTCAGTGTACTTGTCAAGTAATTCGGCTTGCTTGCCCCAGGCCACGATGTTGTGCCAGGTAGTTTCTTCTATGCGCTCACCTTTTTGGTTTTTGTAATATTCGTTAGTAGCGAGAGATACTTTACCTAAGGTCTTGCCGCCTTCCAGATTTTTGATTTCTACTTTGGATCCTAGACGTCCGATTAGCTGTACTTTGTTTCTTAGCGTGCTCATAATGTTTATTGTTTTGGTTAGAAAATTTGTTTGTCGTTTTCGCCAGAGGAAAAACTTATGATCCAAAGATGGGGGATCGGTCAGGGCTAAGTCGGTAGCTAGTCGTTTGTATTCGATAGTATCCGTTTGTTGTCGGATAAAGTCTGTTTATTGGGCTTAAGAGGTGGTTGGGGTTTTATAAAAGTTTAGTAGGTTTAGAGAGGGGAAAGCGGAGGTGCGTATATACAAGTGTTGGCAAGCATTAAAACAAAATGGAAATAAATTATGCAATAACTGGAATCGGAATCTCTTATGGAATCAATTTCCTTCTGTTGTATACCAGAAAACAAAGATGGAATACAGACCAATTAAGATGGATTCTTACAAGTGTTTCTTTTATAATCGGAATTGCTGGGTTACTTGAATTTATTAACGTAAATGAGAAAGACTTTCAATTTTTTTCTTGGTGTTTAATAACTCCTTTTATCTATAACACCCTTGATAGGATGTTTAAGAGAATTAGTGAAAAAAAGTACAAAAGAGATTTCTATCTGTGGTTAAGGGGTTCGTTTGAAATAGATGATTCCCTATTTGGAAAGAATCCTCATGTCAGCGGATTAGATAAATTATTTTCTATGGTTCTATTGTTTGCGATTATCTTTTTACCGCTGATAGGAATAAAATAACGACTTGCCAACAAGGTGTATAGCCAATAGGGCAATTAGAGATAGAATGAAAGTCTAGTTCTTTGAGCAGGCAACGCCAAAACAAAGTTTTGACGTTTATTGAAATAAAAATTAAAACCGTTTGTTTTGGCTCAGCGGTAAACCGAAAGTGAAATGCTTCGAATCTGCCCTACTGTCCATACACTGAACGTTGGCGTGCATATAAATAAACAATGAGCAGAATTGACAAAATATGGACTGACTTAAAGGACTTGACAACCGATACTCAAGTTTTAAACTATTGGGAAAACCGACAGTCCAGAATTTTGGAAAACCTAAAAACTGTGAACTCGGACTTTGACATGGTAACGGATATTATTCATCGGCTTGCAAAATCGCTTAACGACAGAGAAAAGTATTCTGCTGTTTATTACCTATACAAAGCGGGCTATCAACCGATAGAAAATAAACTTACTAAGACAGACCAATTAAATGAGGTCAAATACGAACTCAGACGTGGACTTCACCACAACAGAAAATATGACCATTCTAAAAGACTTTTTAATGAGTTAGCAAATACGGACTTTGACACAAGCCGAATTGACGGATGGTGGAATCAAACAGCCTTTGAGAGTACACGAGAAAGAATTTGGTTCAAAACGGACGTGTTACCTGCAATTGGAAGATTTGCAATTATGGTCGCCTACATTCTGATTGCTATTAAAACAGAAGATTTTCTAATCTCAACAACAGTTTTCATCGTTCTTTTTGAGGTTTACGAGATTTGGTGGTATCAATTCAGAGTATCAAGCTATTTAAAGGAATTTGAAGGCTTTACAGAGACCGCAGACATTAAAAAGAATATCAAGAAAAAGATAATGATAGAACTTGGGATTTCACTCCTGTTCTATCCTATTTACTTTTTGAAACAAGAATGGTTACTTCCATTGGTTTTGATAATTGCAGTTTCTTTTCAGGTGTTCCATTATGGACTGAATTTCTACTATTTGCCAAAATTGATAGGAGAATTAAATAGAAAAAACACGACACGCCAACAAGGTGTATAGTGCATACCCTGCGGGATACGCACCATACACAGACCGTTGTAGGGCATTTTAAAGACCGGCACATAGACAATGAAATTTAAGAATTATAAATCAGCTATTCACAACTTTGTAGACTCATTTCAGAGTTTGGACTACTCCAAAAGTGGGAAGTTGGCTTTTAATGTTCTAATTCATTTGAACAACCTTAAACTTAAACCTTCTGTAACATTTGACTTCATTCACAAGACAATTCAACCAGAAGAAGCAATTTCAAAAGAAAGTAAACACTTGCTAAACGATTATCATGACTGGTTGCCGACACATTTTAAAAATCACAATTGCGACCTTGATAAACTTGAAAAATTAACTATAGACATTTCAGCAGACTTTGACCAAGCCTTTTATCCTTCAGGTATGAATAAAGCCAAGCAAATATCCATAAAGACAAATACCAATTGGAAAGCTAACAACAGAGACGAAGAAACAATAGAAATTATCTTGAATGAAATAGTTGATGATTACTATCTAAAAACAGGAATTCCTGAAATGTGATTTACAAATGAGAGCATATCTATACATAGACAATGATAAAATTGGAGAAGTGAACTTTTTAGTTACAGACGAAAGTATGGGCGGAATTGGCGGAGACCTAATCGCAAACGACAATTACAAAAAATATCAGCCGACTATTCAACAACATTTTGAGAAGCAAGGAATTACTAACATAGACAATTTTAATTTCCGAATTCTTCTTGAAGACAACATAGAATTAAAACCAGAGGGCGGTATTGGTGTATCAGACTCCGCAGACTTTGACGAAATTTACGTTGAATCTGCTGGGTTGGACCTATCAAAACTTCAAGAATGACAATGGACAAAAAAACGCTCTATAACAGCACCTACCCAAAAGGCAGGGTTTTGTGTTCCAAAAACAGTTTGGTGGTTAAAGTCACGCCCTTCGGGTTTCCGCGAAACGTTAAAGCCAATTCATAAAATGGTCAAACTAATTCCCACGATAATACTTAGCCTTTTTTGGATAAATGCAAGTATTGCACAGATTGACTCAGATGTATTAGAAAGAGTTCACCTTTTTGGTTTTTATAATACTCGCAAGTAGCGAGGGATACTTTACCTAAGATCTTGCCGCCTTCCAGATTTTTGATTTCTACTTTGGATCCTAGACGTCCGATTAGGTATACTTTGTTTCTTAGCGTGCTCATAATGATTGTTGTTTTGGTTAGAAAATTTGTTTGTCGTTGTCGCCGGAGGAAAAACTATGATCCAAAGTTGGGGATGGGTCAGGGCTAAGTCGGTAGCTAGTCGTTTGTATTCGATAGTATCTGTTCCTTGTTGGATAAAGTGGATTTATTGACTTTTGAAGGTGGTTGAAGTTTTAGAAAAGTTTAGTAGGTTTATGCCAACCAAGATTGCAAGGGGAATACTGCTCATCGTGTAGGTTCACTGTGACCTCCCAAAAATTATCTTATCGATTAAAAAATAGATGCTTTTTAATTCCATAGACTTTGCAGTATTCTTACCGATAGTATTTACGATTTATTGGTTTTTGGTAAACAGAAACCTCAGGCAGCAAAATTTTTTAATAGTCGTAGCAAGTTTGGTTTTTTATGGCTGGTGGGACTGGCGATTTCTATCTCTAATACTTTTTTCTGCGGTGGTTGATTATCAGATAGGCAGAAGACTCAACAACGAGGAAAGTCAACCTAAGCGGAAGATTCTTCTGTGGATAAGTATTTTAGTGAACCTAGGCTTTCTTGGTTTTTTTAAATATTACAATTTCTTCCTTGATAACTTTATTGGTGCTTTTTCATTTTTTGGAAATGAAATTCAAGCGAATTCTCTAAATATCATCTTGCCAGTGGGTATTAGCTTTTATACATTTCAAACGTTGAGCTACACTATAGATGTATATCGAAAAAAGTTAACCCCTACGAATGATTTTGTGGCATTTTTAGCCTTTGTGAGTTTTTTTCCGCAATTGGTGGCAGGGCCTATCGAAAGGGCAACGAATCTCTTACCTCAGTTTTTTGAAAAACGTAGATTCGACTATTCCAAGGCCGTTGACGGCATGCGTCAGATACTGTGGGGATTATTCAAAAAGATAGTTATTGCTGACAACTGCGCTGAGTTTGCCAATTTGATTTTCAACAATTCAGAAAACTACTCTGGAAGTACCTTAGCCTTTGGTGCACTATTTTTTACTTTCCAAATTTATGGAGACTTTTCGGGCTACTCTGATATAGCAATAGGGACTTCTCGTTTATTTGGTTTTGAGCTAAAACAGAACTTTGCTTTCCCATATTTCTCAAGAGATATGGCAGAATTCTGGCGCCGTTGGCATATTTCCTTGTCCACCTGGTTTAGAGATTACTTGTATATCCCACTCGGTGGCAGTAGAGGTGGAACTTGGATGAAAGTGCGCAATACTTTTATCATCTTCATTGTAAGCGGTTTTTGGCATGGAGCTAACTGGACCTTTATCGTGTGGGGCGTGTTAAATGCGATTTACTTTTTGCCACTTTTGCTGACTGAGAATAACAGGAATAACCTAAATGTGGTAGCCAAAGAGAAATACCTGCCTAGTTTCAGGGAATTTTCTTCGATGGTCTTAACTTTTGGCTTAACAGTGTTTGCATGGATATTTTTCCGAGCCAACTCTATGGGGCATGCAGCCACTTATATCGCTGAAATTTTTTCTCCTAGTTTATTTACGGTGCCAGATTTTGAAGGGATAGGCAGGGCTTTCAGGTTATTCTTACTGGTGATTACTTTCATGTTAGTAGAATGGAGAGGACGAGGAGATCAGTATGCCATGGAGAAATTGGGTTTGAAATGGAAACGACCTGTACGTCGAGCACTCTACTTTGGGATCATTATTTTACTCTTTTGGTTCGGACAAAACGAGCAGCAGTTTATCTATTTTCAATTCTAAGGCATGAGAAAATTCATCTTAAATACGCTCGTTTTTGTAGTTCCTTTTTTTGGATTGTATGTGTTCAATTTGTTCAATTATAGCCAAAGAGGAGCAGAAGGTGATCTAGCGCGTATGGGGTATTTTTATGCTAATCCTTCTCCAAGAAGTGTCATTGACAGCCAGCATGTTATACCTAAAGAATATTTACTTCTTTCTGAGGTTGGGTTTGCATCAAATCAGAAATTTGATGTGATGACGATAGGTGATTCTTTTACAGAGCAGGACAACTTGGGGTATAAAAATTACCTTGCTGCAACGGGAGCTTCCGTCTTGCATGTAGATAGATTTATATCAGGAAGTAATCCAATTCAGACTTTGGTGTCATTGATGAATTCAGGTTTTTTTGACCTGATCCAGCCAGAGTTTGTGGTGTTGCAGTCCATAGAGCGGGATTTGAATGATAGAACGCAGACTATTGACTTTGATGAGAGATTGGATTTAGCGATCCTTTCCAATGAGGTCAAGCAGCACAAAAGAGCAACTCCCAATTACGATCTTCAGTTTTTCTCAGACGCAACGCTGAAAATGCCCTTGAACAACTTTCAGTTTTCCTACACAGACAAGCCCATCTTCTCCAATACACATCAGGTGAAAACCAACAGAACTGATTTGTTTTCAAATTCCCCAGATAAGTTGCTTTTCTATAAATCTGACCTTAGAAAAATGGGAGCAAAAAATGATTCTTTGAAAACTCTAAACAGCGTCAAAGTATTAGGTGAATTGAGCGCATTGCTCTCCAATATCAATATTGAATTGATCGTGTTAATCAGCCCCGATAAATATGATCTGTATTATCCTTACATAGCGGACAAATCGAGTTTTGTTACCCCTACTTTTTTCGCCACGTATGACAAAGCTCCTAAGGCTTACTATAACGTAGATGCCTATAGAGTTTTCTCTGAGAAAATGGGAGTGGAAAAAGATATCTACTACTATGACGACACGCATTGGTCGCCTGTAGGAGGGAAGATCGTCGTGGACGAGATTTTGGAAATAATGAAGAAGTAATTCTCAAACCCAATCCAGGTGCTTATCAGTCAAGAATAAACCTGGCTTTGCAAGTGATGGAGTGTAGCATTGAGTAGCCCCCAAAAAGTATAATACATCTTGAGGGCTAGGAGGTAAATTTATTTATGTTTTGAATTAGAGGGGGAATCCTTTTTCCTAAAAAGGAAGATCCGCTTCTTCAGACACGTTTGCTTTTCTTTCACCCATCAGTAGGATGCTTTGTACCACTACCTCAGAAATGTAGCGCTTGACACCTTCTTTGTCTTCGTAAGATCGGTTGCTGAGTTTGCCTTCTATGGCGATTTCCGAACCTTTGTCAGTGTACTTGTCAAGTAATTCGGCTTGCTTGCCCCAGGCCACGATGTTGTGCCAGGTAGTTTCTTCTACGCGTTCACCTTTTTGGTTTTTGTAATACTCGTTAGTAGCGAGGGATACTTTACCCAAGGTCTTGCCGCCTTCCAGGTTTTTAATTTCTACTTTGGATCCTAGACGTCCGATTAGCTGTACTTTGTTTCTTAGCGTGCTCATAATGTTTGTTGTTTTGGTTAGAAAATTTGTTTGTCGTTTTCGCCAGAGGAAAAACTTATGATCCAAAGTTGGGGGATCGGTGAGGGCTAAGTCGGTAGCTAGTCGTTTGTATTCGATAGTATCCGTTTGTTGTCGGATAAAGTGGGTTTATTGGGCTTAAGAGGTGGTTGGGGTTTTATAAAAGTTTAGTAGGTTTAGAGGGGGGAAGCGGAGGTGGGTAAATACAAGTGTTGGGCACAAGCTGAAAATGAAACTATCGACAATAATATTGACCCTTCTAATTTTAGCCAGTTGTAGCAATTTACGTGACGGACTAACCAGAGAAAGAATAGTATTTCCAAAGAAACTCCTCGGCTACAGAACCTCGTATTCTATCAAAGTGCCTGAACTTGAAAACATTGAAAAAGAAATTTCTTTGATCTGGGGTGGACATGGACATGGATTTCAGATTGTTTATGCCGACTCTTCAATGATTTACTACGACAATGACGATGCGACTTCAATACCAAACGCCAGGAATTATAAGACTGTGGACTGGAAGGGATTTTCAATCTTTAATCCAGTACAAGACACCGTCTTACATGGACAACAAGAAAACGGACTATATTGGAAAGAAATTAAAAAGGGAGAAGATTATATCGGGTACTTAAATGTACCTGCGTCTGAGAAAGAACTTTTTGACCAATCAATTCAGACTTTAAAAAAATGAAAAAAGCCAGTGCACAACAAAACCTAAGCTTCAGGCGGGCTGAAGGCTGTCCGCAAGTTTTTTGCTTATCTGCTATCTTTGGTTACAGCCGACAGTTTAGCGCTTGTAAAATCCGCCCGAAAGCTAAGCCAAACCGTTGTGTTTAATTAATAAATGACAAATTCATCTGACCTCATAAAAGGATTTTTAGGCAAACCAATTTGGGGAGCACGAAAAGGACATGGTTCATTTCTGATTTTTAATTTAGGCGAACCTAGAATTGAATTTGAAGAACCGAAAATTCAAAAGGCCTTCTCAGATTCTGAAATCAGATTTCCTAAGAATACTTATAAAAGTCGTCTTGTCACAATTAAAGGAGATTATTTTATCTGGATATATTGTTGTGATTGGACCTTTTCAATTGAAGAGAAGATAGTTGCTCAAAATGAATCAAATGACAAAGAAATATTAAATGCCATTGAATTTATAAATGGGCAAATCATCTCAAGTATTTACATTGATTCTGGGAAATTTGAAGTGAAATTCAATTTCGACTTAGCTGGGAGCTTGACACTTAGAAAAAATGAATACTATGAATCTGAGGCAGAATTGCTAATTATGGAGAATAATGGAAAATGGTTATCTATTAATGATCAGAAAGAACTTAAAGTTGAAGATAGTCACAGAAATATTATCAATAAGGAGGTGATTGAAACCGAACAAATAGATATTAAAAACTAAACACAACATTATGTATAAAATCATAGCCGTACGAGGCAAACGCACAAGCTAAAGCTACGATTCATACATTAAGCGTTATGGGCAAGCTTAAGAACGACAACATATGGACAAAATAAATTATGCTCTAGAGTCTTTTAAAAATATTCAAGACTTAATAAAATTTGCTGACCAAAAAGCAGGTGCAGTTTTAATTGTAATAGGATTAATTTTTACAGCTTTTGTCCAATACTTGGAAAAGTTAACCTTCTCAATTGCTAATGTGACAGTAATTGGAACGATTACTTTTCTTGCTGGACTTGCTACTTTAATTTGTATGATATTCGTTCTGTACTATTCAGTTTTCAAAATTCTGAAACCGAGATTTGCAAAGAACTACCAAGAAGGAGAATTATCCACATTCTACTTTGAGCATATTAGTAAAGTTAATAAAGGACTTCACGAAAAATATGAAAATATAAGTGATGTAAATATGCTGAAAGACATTATTGACCAGCAGATTGAAGTTTCACATATCCTAAACGAGAAAAATGAAAATTTAGCAAAATCCTTTATTTGGCTCTTTGCAGCACTTTTCGCTTCAATGGTTTTTATAATTCTTTCAATTCAGTTGTAGATGGCACTTAAAGACGATATAAAATCAAAGGTAAAGGCAATCCTTGATGAAAGGCTTGTAGTAACAGAGGTAACTTATGTTCCTCGACTTGACGACCCTAAACTAACCTTTGGTAATACAGGCTTAAAATTTACAGGGTCTTCATTGTTTATTGATATTCGAGGTTCTACTTCCGTTTTGAACACTCATAATAAGCCGATTGTTGCCAAACTTCATATGGCTTTTTTTCACACCATAGTAAAAATTGCAAATAGCCATGGCGGTAATGTTAGAAGTTTTAATGGAGATAGTTCCTTAATATTTTTTCAAGGAAATCTAAAAGTGACACTTTCAACAGCAGTAAAATGTGCAATGCAAATAAAGTATATGATAGACAATTCGGAAGATGGAATAAATGAATTATTGAAAAAATATTCAAAGCTAAATTTTGGAATTGGCATTGACCACGGCAATATTCTTTGCACTAAAGTAGGTGTAGGTGGTGAACATAACAGAGATATATTTTGGATTGGCAATCCCGTTAACAAATCAACTGTATTGGGTGACAATAGTAAAGCACCTAACCATATTGCAATATCAAGTTATGTTTACAATAACCTTTTAGATTGGGCTAAATACCATACAAGAAAAAATGCTTGGGGTCAAGATGAAAAAGTGGATATGTGGACTCGTGGAATTTTTACATATAATGGGCAAAATGAATACTATTATTACACGAGTTATCATTGGACATTATAGAAAGCCAGCCCATAACAGCGTATATAACTTATGGCGGGGAAAATGGTAAATTCAAGCTTGGGGCTTTTAAGTAAGTTTGGTGCAAACCGACAAGAAAGTGCTTCGAAATCCGCCACAAGTCATATACGCAAACCGTTGTGAGTAATTGCCAATCAAAGATTATCAATCATACATGAGATTAAGAATTTGGATTTTCTTTTTTGTAGTTGTTCTTAATAGTTGTTCAATGTCTAAGAATTCGGACAAATTCGACAGGAAAGTCTGGCTATCCAATAGCGACATGACTGACACTGGAAATCCAAGAGCTCAAATGACCAAGGACTTACTTGAAAACTATTTGAGACCTGGGATACATCGAGATTCAATCCTGACTCTTTTGGGCGAGCCACACTTGGAACATGTTGAGAATAGGCTTCCAAAGGGACTTGATGTTCCTGACTCACTTTCGCTAGTTGACTCTGAGAACTTTGAAAAGGAAAATCAGGACAAGGCACTCGACAACTTTAATCAATGGTATAAGGACAATGGACAACCAGACACATTAATGCTATATCCAGTTGGCTGGTCAACGATTGACCCAAACTTTTTGGTGATCAAATTTAGACCTGACAGTATTGCTAATGAATTTTGGATCGAACAACATTGAAGTCCAACTATTAATCATTGTGAAAGGCAATCATCCACAACAACCGTAATTCATATGCTTTAATGTAGATTCTTACCATGTGTGCTATTATTTTGGCAGCAACTTGGGAGAAATATGTAGGCATTTACATGCATAGATCTTACAGCTAGGTGTTATTGGCACATATAAAAATGATTAAATCTAAACTCAATATAATTTGCTTTTTCATAAGCTTTCTTGTCTTATTTGGCTGTCGTGAAACACAATTCAATTATAACTGTGGGCTAGCCCCGTCTACCCCCACTGACTTGACTATTACAAATAATACTGATCAAGAAGTGGAAGTAACCATGAGTGTTAAGGAGGATGAACTAAATGAATTTAAAAATTTAAGACTCTTGCCTGATGAAAGCACAACTCTTTGTATAGAATATGAAGGTTCAATAACTGATGGGATCCATATGGAATTTGGAAATCAAACCACAATCATCAAATTGGTTCCCCAACAATCTAATGAGTTCATTTTGCTGGAAAGAGAATTGAAAAAAACTTTAGCCAAGGTCGTTAACTCCCACTTTGAAAAAACACAGAATCGATTAAAACATGGGGCAAGACTTTAAAATAGAATTTGATTTTGACCCAAAAAACGAATGGAGAGTTTTTAGAAAATCAATTATTTTTCACATTGGGACACTTAGTGGATTTATTTACTTTCTCGCAACTAAAGAAGATATTGGACTTTTTTTAGGGTTTGGTTTTCTATTATTAGCACTACCTCAATTGGTTTTACATTTTCAATACAAACTGAATGACAGAAGGAAAAAAATTATAGTAAACCATTCAAAGCAGACAATTAGAATTGAGAATAATGGTAAGCTTGAAAAAGAATTTCGATTTAAAGACATAAATAAAATCATTAGGTATAAGGGACAATGGGACGAGGAAAATATGACGTATGCTCTACCAACCTTCTTTTACAATTACACAGGAATTATTCTTGATGACGGTCATAAAATATTCTTCTCTGACTTTATAGCAAAGAACCTTGGTTTAAAGAATATTGAAATAGAGGAAAAACTATCCTTATTTAATTTGATCCAATATTAAGTGACTGTGAATATGAGGATTAGCAGAATTTATTGGCCAAAATAATCTTTAAATTTTAGAATATCTTTTAGGTCACCTCAAATACCCAATCCTTAGACAATTGAAAAAATAATGCCTAACAAGGAACCAGAAACATATTGCCCTACCAGCCGAACAGATTGGCGTGAATGGTTAATAAGAAATCATCATTCACAGCAGTCTGTTTGGCTTGTATATTATAAAGCATCATCAGAAGTTACTACCCTAAGTTGGAGCGAGGCAGTTGATGAGGCGCTTTGTTTTGGTTGGATTGATAGCACCAGAAGGCCAATTGACAGTGAGAAATTCATGCAGTATTTCAGCAAGCGAAAGGCAAAAAGTAATTGGTCCAGGATAAATAAGGATAAAGTAAAAGCTTTAATTGATCAAGGACGTATGACGGAAGCAGGCTATAAAAGTATTGAAGTTGCCAAAGAAAATGGGTCTTGGGAAATTTTGGATGAAATTGAAGCTTTGGTAATTCCGGAAGATTTAAAGAAAGAACTAGCGAATCACAAAGGTGCCTTTGAGTACTTCGATAGTCTTAGTAAATCCAACAAGAAGCTATTACTGCATTGGGTGCTTTCTGCCAAAAGACCAGAAACAAGGCAAAAGAGAATTGCGGAAATTGCGGAAAGTGCTCGTGATAATCTGAAACCTAAGCAGTTTAGGTAATAGAACTTTATCTATTGAAATTTGCTCTTGAGTTACCACGCATAAGTCTTATTTTTCTAACCATAATCAGAAAACTACCAAATGACAAAAGAAGAACTATCTGCATTAACAGATCAGGAACTGCTAGACAAGGCTAAAAAAACGAAAACGAATTCCTTGATAAATGCGCTTTTTATTGGGGTTATGATTGGGGTGATAATTTTTAGCATCTGGAAAAACACCATAGGGTTATTCACTTTAATCCCGCTGATTTTTGCATTCAAGCTATTCAATAATTCTAAAAATGATAAAGCTTTAAAAGAGCTTTTAAAAGAACGGAAGTTGAATTACTAATGTCGTATCAAATCCGGTTTTTTAGAATATGTAGATCTGGATAGCGGACCTAAGCTCAATTAGTCTACTTGGTCTTGCTATTTTAGAATTCCGTAAATTCCCAGCTAAACATAACATATAGATTCTTTATTATATGTCGACCTTCTTCCCTGCCAGTAGGGAACTCAAAGCAATAAAAACGGAAGCTTAAGCAAGCATTGGGGCAGCTTCGGTCATCAGTCTTCAGGCCAGCAAACGAAGATGTTACTGCTACTGGCATCATTGCAGATATGTAATTACTAATAAATCATAACTCATAAAGTATGTGGTGGCAATATCTTTTGGTATTTATAGGTGCACTTTTATTTGATATCGTCCCTTTTCCGTTTCTGCCGGCATTTACGATTATGGTTTTCCTCCAAATCATATTTAAGCTCAATATCTGGTTGGTAGTGGTGATAGGTGTGGTGGGATCTGTTTTAGGCAGGTATATTCTTCTGCTCTATACCCCATTTCTTGCCAAGAAATACCTGAAAGAGTCTAAGAATAATGACATTCAGTTTCTTGGGGAAAAAATGAAAGAGAATGTGTGGAAGGGACAACTGTTGGTGCTTGTTTATTCCTTGTTGCCACTTCCCACCACTCCGCTATTTCTGGGTGGAGGGATTTCAAAAATCCCACCCAAGTATATTATTCCTGCTTTCCTGATAGGCAAATTTACTAGCGATACGCTTGCCTTGTTTTTGGGTGCCTATGCTGCAGAAAATGTGCAGGCTATAATCGATAATGCGGTTTCTTGGAAATCATTGGCAAGTCTATTATTAGCCTTTTTCCTGCTTTTTTGCCTATTTTTTATCGACTGGCGGACTCTGATAAAAACCAAGAAATTGGTTTTCAATTTTAAGGTCTTTAAGTAGCTAAGGAATTTGGTGTTAATATAAAACCAATAAGGCTCTATTAATTCTTTAAACTGATAAGGTGTACCAGTGAATTATTCAGGTTTTTGCCTAACAACTCTTTAAGATATTTTTCTCCTAATCTACCTGTAAAGGAAAATAACATTAACTCAAGAATGTGTTGGAATGTAAATAGGATCAGGTGCGAAAAGAAAACCGTTGATCCGGCAACGGCGAGGAATTTCATTCTTTTTTATTGAAATAAAACTACAGATCAACTGGCTGAAATCCAGTACTGTTGTAGCTAAGAAACCATGTATTTTTTATAAAGGACAAGTTGCTTTTGATAAAACCTTAGCCGCTGTTGATTTTAAGATTTTGTATGTTTATCCTTTAGACTTTCTGCTACTATTTGCTGAAAGATGAATTTCCCTAACCGGCCAATCTATTTATGAAACTTATACCTAGCCTGCTGATAGCGGCAGCTGTTTTCTTATCTTCCTGCACTTCTGATGAATTCCTGGATTTTCGATCACCGAATGATGATTTGAGAATCAGCCTACTTAATGCCTCAAATGAAAGTTCATTCCTAGCGGTTTTCAAAGGAGATACTTTACTCAAGGAGTCCACATTAGGGTTGATGGTAAATGGTATTGATTTTACTCGAGATGTAGTTATTTCTGAACTATCCAGTGATGAATTTGATGAAACTTGGGAAACGGTCAACGGCAAGCAGAAATTGGTGAGAAATCATTACAATGAATATCAGGTAAAAGTAAGTAAGCTGGATCAACCTCAATATTTTTATGAACTCGTAGTTAGAATTTACGACAAAGGTTTTGCTTACCAGTATGTCTTTTCAAAGGATGCTATAGGTGATAGTTTACAAGTCGAAAAGGAATTGACAGAACTCAATTTCCAGCGTGATTTTGACTATTGGGCTTACAATCATGAGCATCACAACCTAGGACCGATACGTCGTTCAGCGAAACGTATGGAGAAAGTGGAGCCACCCTTTGTGATGCAGTTTAGCTCAGACAGTTTTCTTGCTATTCATGAGGGAGCTATTTTGGATTTGGCTCCATTTTCCATCAACGCCTCTTCCAATACCAATTCCTTACAATTCAACACATCCTATTCCAGCCAATCCAATGCCTTCAGCACTTCGTGGAGGGCATTTATGCTAGGTGAAAGAGTAGGTGATTTAGTGGAGTCTGACTTGTTGGTAAATCTGAATGAACCGAATAAAATCGAAGATACTTCATGGATAAAGCCGGGTAGGTCGATGTGGGATTGGCGAGTCTGGGGATACACGGCTGAAGATGGTTTTGTATATGGTCCAAATACAGAATCTCACAAAAGAATGATTGAATTCGCATCTGAAAACAATGTTCAATACATGCTTATAGATGCAGATTGGTATGGTTCTGAGTTCAGTGATGCATCCGATCCGACGACATCAAAGGAGGGGATTGACATCGTAGAATGCATGGAATATGCAAAGGCCAAAAATATAGGGATCATCCTATATCTTAATGATATTGGTGCTAAGAAATTTGGATTGGAAAGAGTCCTGAAACAGTTTTCGGATTGGGGGGCTAAGGGTGTGAAATATGGATTTATGAAAGGTACACCAGAAGATAAAGTGGAGCAAACTCGAAAGGTGGTAGAATTGTGTGCCAAGTATAAGCTCATGGTGGATTTCCATGACAGTCCAATCGCTCCAAGCGGAGATCGAAGGACCTACCCAAATCTTGTCACCAAGGAGTTTGGACATTCTCAGTCAGATGCCAAACGATCCTATTTCCTGAAACGGCGGTTAATCAACCGTTGATCAACATGATTGCAGGTCCTTTGGATCTTTGCAATGGTTGGTTTAGTTTGAATTCTGCGCATATCGGGCGTTCAAAAGTTTTTGAAGAAATTCCAGGTACAGTGGTAGCTGAAGTCGCCAAATTAATTACAATTTACACCGGATGGGCTGTGCTGCCCGATAGTCCCGAAGAATATAAGAAGAAGGATGATCTCTTTGAAATCATACGAAGAATGCCTGGTCAATACGATAGTTTCAAAGTCTTGGATGCGAAATTGGACGAGTATGTGAGTATAATTCGACAGTCAGGAGATGATTGGTTTATAGGGTCACTTACCAACAGAGAAGCTAGAACGCTTACTTTGGATTTCGGTTTTTTGCCAGAGGGAGGGAAGTATAAGGCTACACTTTATGAAGATGCAGCTGACTCCCATTTTCTGGAAAATAAGGAATCGTATACCATTAAGAATTTGGAAGTTGATTCAGAAAGTAAGCTCGAAGTGAAACTAGCTGCAGGAGGTGGGCATGCCGTGCATCTCGTGAAGATGAATTAGTAAGAAACTTATACGTTAATAATTCAAAACCATACTCTCTTGTTCACCAAAATTTTAGTCGGGTTATTCATCGCTCTAATTTTGTATTTGCTTTTTCGTCCAAAGAAAATAAAAAGTGGATATGATGCGCCGGAAGTATTTCCTGAGAAATGGAGACTTTATCTCCTTCAGGAAGTGAATTTTTACGCTTCACTGGACGACGAGGATAAAGCTATTTTTGAAGCCGATATTCTACGTTTTTTAAAACGAGTGAGGATCACCGGTATCAAAACTACGGTGGATGATGAAGATCGGCTTTTAGTGGCCAGCAGTGCTGTTATCCCGGTATTCGCCTTTCCCGATTGGGAAT
The DNA here is from genome assembly GCF_055809615.1 of Algoriphagus sp. 10J20-15. NCBI lineage: Bacteria > Pseudomonadati > Bacteroidota > Cytophagia > Cytophagales > Cyclobacteriaceae > Algoriphagus > Algoriphagus sp. 10J20-15. The sequence goes on along the minus strand of NZ_JBVVUG010000009.1, from coordinate 51,966 downwards.
ACAGCACTTTGCACGAGGTGCTCTTATATCCGGATTTATTTACGGAGAAATATGATTTTAGCGAGCAGGAAAGGAATATTTCAGGTATGGTGGGAAGTGGTGGTGTGATGCACCATGTGGTGATTTTTTCCAAGCCTGCATTACATCAGGGGTTTGAGAATGCCAGTGATAAAATGAATGTAGGAATTCATGAATTTGTGCATTTGTTTGATAAGCAGGATGGAGATATCGATGGTATCCCAACGATAATTATGAAGAATCAGGCCGTGTTGCCTTGGCTGCATTTGATCTCTGAGAATACGAAGGAAATGCTGTCTGGAAGAAGCGATATCAATATCTACGGAGCAACAAATAAGCAGGAGTTTCTGGCTGTTGCAAGCGAGTACTTTTTTGAGCGACCCACGCTTTTCAAAGAAAAACATCCTGAATTATATGAGGTTCTATCTGAAGTTTTTCAAACCGATTTAGCAACTAGTCAGAATGGTGATAATACTTTGAAAAGAACGATCGGGAGAAATGATCCTTGTCCCTGTGTTAGTGGAAAGAAGTTTAAGGACTGTTGTATGAGTCAAGATTAATTATCTTAGTTGGGTAAAACTGAAATCCATGAAAAAACTTGTCCTAATTCTCGCGCTGACGCTGTGCTTTGATTGCTTTTCACAGGAGATAGAAAAGACAGAAGTAGCAGCTGTAACCGCTGTGGTCAATCAGTTTTTTGAGGCCTTAGAAAAGCAGGATACTGTTTTATTAAAGCAAGTGGCTTCTATGGAGGGGCAGATTTGGACGGTTAATAATACCGTAAGTCCAGCCAGACAGCGAATGAGGTCATTTAGTGATGATTTGAAGACTCTCATTTCTCAGAATTCCTATCTGGAAACGCCCTTGAGCATGGATGTGAAAATTCATAAAGGCATGGCCATGGCTTGGGTTCCCTATGAGTTTAGGCTGAACGGAGAGTTCTCGCATTGCGGCGTGGATGTCTTCACCTTGATCAAGAAGGAAGAAGCTTGGCAGATTATTTTTCTTTCCTACACGATTGAAAAAGAGAGTTGTGAACAATTGAAGACTAAATAATAATTGATAATAGATGAAAACTGAATTTCTCCAAATTAGTTGGAATAAGAGACTGGTCCAATTTGCGATTAACGGTGGTGCTTTTGGTCTGCTCCTTTTTTTAACCCAGTTTTTCCTGGATAGAGAAGCCTTGAGTTTGAAAATTATCCTGTTTCAAAGTGTGTTTTTTGGAGCATTTATGACTTTAGTATTTCCTTATCTTTTTGGGAAATTTGCAGTTAGCCTTGGGAATAATATTAACCCTGACTTGGATCTTAATGAGGAAATTGAATCTCTAGGTCCGGCAAATTTATTTCGTGGAAAAGAAGCCGTAGGAGGAAAGCTTTTCCTGACGAATGAGAAGTTGATTTTTAAATCCCATAAACTCAATATCCGCACTGGGCAAACAGATATTTTATATGAGGCTATTCAGGGATATCAGGAGAGAAAAACGGCGAAATTGATTGACAATGGCTTGCACATTATCACCATTGATGGCAGTGAATATAATTTTGTGGTAGATAACAGGGATACTTGGATAGAAAAAATTCAAGGGAAGTTGAACTTGTAATTTCAATCCTTTAACTCATACCATTCTATACCAGTCAGTGGAACTCGTCTCCCCTTCGGAGCTTCCGGAGCATAGTTTGCGGCCAGATAATCTAAAATCATAGCCTCATTTCCGCCAAGATCCCATAATCCTTGAGTCTCCTGCATCCATTCAATCTTTGAATGCCAACCTTCACGGGTAAAGCGATTCTGGAGAATCAGGGCACTGGAGTGACATGCAGTGCAATTCGCTTTCACTAGCTCCAATCCATCTCCCGCTAGTAAGCCAGTTTCCACATCCTTTCCATCCACTAGTTCAGTAGAAAAATCCGTTAATGGCGCTGGATTTTCTTCGGAAGTTTCGGAAGTCAAAGAGTTAAGTCTTGCAGAAATTTCAGGTTGAAATAGGACTGATAAAACCAGCCCCACGAGTATGATGACCACACCCACCAAACCAGCTACGGATTTGATCAGTCCATTGAAAAGCTTTTCCTTCTCCTGAGTAGAATTTGAAATCTTATTTTCAGGTACGTTTTTCATGGCCTTAGCTAACTTTTACTGCAATTCTATGACAGGCATTATTTAGGTAGCCTTTAGGATTCCATCAGGAATCACCATAGGCTGGGAGATTCCTTGATCGTCAGTTGCTTTTGCCCAGATCTCGTAATACCCAGTCTGTGGAAAGTTTAATTCTATGGACCATTGTTGCCACGCAAGTCTGTTGACAGGTTTTTTTAAACTGCATTTTTTCCAAGTTGCGCCGAAATCTGTACTTACTTCCATCGTACTCACTTCATGCTCGCCCGCCCAGGCATGTCCCTGAACCATGAGCTTCTTGGAAGTGTCGAACATTGCCCCCGATTTTGGATAGGTAATGATTGACTTTACGGGCATGGATTCTATAATTTTCATATCCTCGTCAGGAACTTCCTGTCCCGGAGCTACAGGATATTTGGGTACTCTATAAGAATCACCCATCATTTTTTCACCATCGTGGACCTGATTTCTTACCACCAGTTTATGCAGCCATTTTCCTGAAACAGAAGCGGGCCAACCTCCACAAACCAAGCGAAGTGGATAGCCATGTTGTAGAGGAATATCTTTTCCGTTTAATGCCCAAGCCAGGAGTGTTTCATCCTGCAAAGCTTTTGACATCGGAGCGCCTCGGGAGATCACAACCTTGTTTGGATCTCCATTGAGATGTTTATCCTTGCCGTAATAACCAACATAAACCGCATCTGACTTGAGGCCTACATCCGCCAACACATCTTTCAGTCTTACTCCAGTCCATTCCGAGCAATATACAGCTCCTTCTTCCCATTGATTTCCGGATGCTGGAGGGTAAAAACCTGCTCGACCGTTTCCACCACATTCAAGTGTGAGCTGGTAAGTGTAGGATTTGAATTTCTTTTTAAGCTCGTCGAGCGTGTAGGTTTTTTCCTTTACCACCGATTCTCCTCCTATGGTAAGCGTCCAACTTGCTGCATCGACATCTTCTGGAATCAGCCCATTATTTCTAATGAAAATACTGGCGAAAGGAGTGACTGCATCATTCAAAAGATGAGGAGCTGGCTCTACATTCCAAGGTTTTTCATTGCGTATGATCATGCCATCATTCTTTCCTTTCATAGGATCAAAATCTGCCAGAAGGGCGATAGGAATGTAGTCCTTTGGCATAGATAACGCATGGACTATGTCTGTCCCAAGCATAGCGGACAAAGCAGCAAGTGAGCTTTTCTGCAAAAATGCGCGTCTATCTTGGGTTAGGTTGAGTTTTTTATTTGGGCTGTTCTTGTCAGTTTTTGACATGGGTAGAGGCTAGGGAAAAGTGATGAAAAGTAAAATTAAAAATCTTGCCGACTAATGCCTTACTAAGGGCGGGGCAATTCGGTAATTTCTGATTCATAACGCCCATTTTTTATTTCAAGAGGTGATGAGGCTGATATTCCTAAAAATACGTGGCCCAGTGTCTGGTTTGCCAATCTATATAAAGTGTACTTTGCCCACGAGCGGACAAAAATGTCCGATTGATTTTTTGAAAACACGCTTTATGTGTCAATTTCGGGCTGTTTCAACTGTTTTTTACTGGCACAGATATTTGATAGCAGGGATAAGGAATTCTATGTTCAGTAGATTGATGAAGTAAGTCCAGGACAAAGGTCTCCTCCAAGATTAAAACCTAACACTATTTCCTATGTGGAAGAACTATTTTAAAATCGCAATCCGTAACCTTTCTAAAAACAAGCTGCACACCGGAATCAATTTGATTGGGCTTTCTTTAGGTCTTGGGGTAAGTATTTTGATTTTCTTTTTTGTTCAGTTTGAAAGCGGTTTTGATACTTTTCACCAAGAAAGTGAGCAGATATTCAGGATAGAAAGACATCAGGTAGAAGAAGGAGGGGATTTAACCTCGTTTTCTACACCTATTATCGCAGCGCCAACTTTTGAGAGTGAGTTTTCTCAGGTACAATATACCACCCGGATGATAGGGGGCTCAGCTCAGGCTTACCTAGATGATGAAACCACACAGAACCAAAGCTTTTTGATGGTGGGAGCAGATTTTTTGGAGATTTTTAGTTTTCCATTACTTCAGGGGACCAAAGAGCAAGTATTGCAGGATAAGTTTGGAGTAGTCATCACGGAGGAGGTTTCCAAAAAATACTTTGGAGATGACAATCCAATCGGTAAATCCATTCGGATGAGAATGGGAGACAACTTTGAAGAGTACCAAGTAACTGGACTTTTGAAAGATTTGCCAACAAATTCCAGTATCCAGTTCGAGATGCTGATAAACGATCAAAGCCTGGATTTTAGTGTAGATGAGGATAGTCAAAACTAAGTCGTTCAATGTTTATGGCGATACCTATTTGAAGCTCAATGCAGGGCAAACAAAGGAGTCTGTAGAAGCCGGTGTCGAGGCGATGATGAAGAAAGTACTGGGAGAGGAATATGTAGAAGGTGAATACGTATTCACGCTGCAGCCTATTTCGGAGATGCATCTAACTGAAAGTTCGAATTATGGTATGATAGAAGCTACCAGACCGACATTACTATGGATTCTAGCTGGAATTGCCTTCTTAATATTGTTGATTGCCTGTATCAATTTTACCACCATGGCTATCGGGCGCTCTACCACTCGTGCGAAGGAAGTCGGCGTACGTAAAACTATGGGAGCAGACTTTGGACAGCTCGTTTTCCAGTTTTTGACGGAGGCATTTTTGACTACACTTGCAGCATTGATCTTAGGGTTGATTCTGGCAGAAACTTTAATTCCGACGTTTTCTAATGATTTGTTTGAAAAGGAATTGTCATTGGTCTATGGACCTGTTCAAATCCTGATTTTAGTAGGGTTGGTGATTTTGATTACTGCGATGGCTGGAGCCTATCCTGCGTTTTTCATGTCCAGTTTGAAGCCCATCAAAGTACTGAAAGGGAATCTCTCTATACGTTTTGGGAAGCAAGCCCTAAGAAAAGGACTGGTGGCTTTTCAATTCTTTATTCCGTTCTTAATGATCGCCTCAACGCTGATTATGGTGAATCAGATGGAGGCTATACGAGATTATGATTTAGGCTTCGATCAAAATATGGTGGTGTTAGTCGATATTCCAGAGGTGCCGAGTACCAGCTTTGTAAAGTCGATCAACGAAGGTTTTTCGCAAGCCGAACTGTACAGACAAGCATTGCAGAAGAGATCAGAAGTCCAATCCGCAGGAATTACAATCGCCACTTATGGAGACGATGCATTTTGGGACGGAGGTTTTCCCACGCCTGAAGACGAGCAATTTAATTTTCGATTAAACTTTGTGGGCGGTGAATATGTAGAAACTTTGGGCCTTGAGATAGTAAAAGGACGCGATTTGAATCCAACGCCAGGGTCCGATAGCAGTGCAGTGTTCATCAACCGAAACTTTTGCCAAAGCCATGAATTGGGATGATCCATTGGGAGAACTGCTGCCAAGCAAGAGAATCGGTAATCATGAAATCGTAGGTGTAGTGAAGGACTTCAACCACAACTCACTTTATAAAGATATTGAACCCATTATTCTTGCGAAAAGCCCAGAGACTATATTCAGTGGTATCAATATGCTGATGATTCACTCTGCTACAAACCCTAAGGTGATGGTGAAAGGGCATGGTTCTGACTTTGAATCATTCAGAATCATGCTGGAAAATGAATGGGAGCAAGTGTTTCCTTTGGAAGCGTTTAGTTTCAGTTTCTTGGATGAGACAGTTCAAAAGCAATACGTTGCAGATGAACGCTTAGGCAAAATGGTGTTTTTGGCGGCTTGTGTAGCTATTCTAATAGCTGCAATGGGATTGTTTGCCATGGCTGCTTTGAGTATAGCAGGTCGTACAAAAGAGATAGGAATTCGGAAAGTACTAGGAGCTTCCAGCTGGAGTATTTCGTGGATGTTTAATAAGGAATTTCTTGTAATTACCGTATTGGGAGTTTTGGTTGCTCTGCCACTGAGTTTGTACTTTATGCAAAGCTGGATAGCTCAGTTTGCTATAAAATCCTGGCCTTGCTGGCTTAATTTTACGGTTTTGGGCATTGCTGGAATACTATTTACATTACTGATTGTATCTGCGCAGTCGTATCGTGCTACTCAGATGAATCCGGTGAAGACATTGAAAGATGAATAGGGGGGGAAGTACGAAGTATGAAGTAAAAAGTGAAAAGTAAAAAGTAAAATGTAGAAACTAAAAAGTGGTAAGTTTTTAGAATCAGGGTTTTAGTGTAGGGGGTATATAGTTGAAAATCAATTTTATTATGAATCTAAAATCTAAAATCTAAAATCTAAAATTTAAAATCTTCCAATTTTTCAATCCATATAGAACATGCTAAAAAACTACTTCAAAATCGCCTGAGAAATCTCCGTAGAAATAAGCTAAGAGCAACAATCCATATTTTGGGTTTGTCGATTGGCATTGCGATCTGCTTTTTGATTTTCAATGTGGTGACGCATTCCTATAGTTTTGATCAGTTCCATGTTGATAAGGATAGGATTTTCCGAATTAATACCCTTACTGATTGGGGAGATGGAGGGAGTTTTCCTAATTCGGGGACTCCAGGTCCACTGGGAGAAGCGATTAAAGAAGAAATTTCTGGAATTGAGGAAAAAGGCCGGCTCTACACCATGTATGAGGTTTTAGTGGCTTTGCCAAATACAAATAAAGTATTTGGAAGGTCTAGTGAAGTCACATTTGCTGATCCTGGCTTCTTTAAAATTTTCCCAAGGAAATGGCTAGCGGGCAATCCTGAAACGGCACTTTTACAGCCAGAATCTTTGGTGATCTCAGAGGAAAGTATGCATAAATACTTTCCCGGTTCGGTAGCTTCAGATGTATTAGGTCAGGAATTGATGTTTGTGGATTCGGATTCCATCTATGCAAAAGTCACAGGAGTTGTAGCTAGTTATACAGACAATACGGACTTTATCTTCAATGATTTTATTTCTTACAGCACCATAAGAACGCAAGAGCAAATCGAATGGTATGGTCTGCATGACTGGACTTCGGTGAATTCGAGCAGTCAGCTTTTTGTCAAACTCGCTCCTGAAGTGTCCCCTGAATCTGTGGATGCAGCTTTTCAGCCATTGATAGAAAAAAACATGGAATCTGAAGAAGATGGTAAATACGCCACGAGCTTTTTCACTGAACCACTTTCAGAGATGCATTTTCAGCCAAATTATGGAAGTACTCACGTTTCCAAAACATTCCTAAATGGCTTAATTTTTATAGGTATGATTATCCTGGTGCTGGCTACCTTGAATTTTGTGAATTTGGAAACAGCTCAAGCGATCAGCCGATCTAAGGAAGTTGGCATACGGAAGACGATTGGAGGAACGCGATTTCAATTAATTTCCCAGTTTCTCGCAGAGACATTTATGATTATTTTGATTAGCACTATACTAGCTCTAGGCATAGTAGAAGGGCTGAAATTGCTGTTTTCAACTTACTTACCGAGGGATTTCAGGATTGAATACTTCTCACTTCCAAACATGCTGTTTTATGCAGCATTCCCACTACTATTAACGCTGATCACGGGGATTTATCCTGCTTTGATCCTGTCCAACTATGATCCTCAGCGCGCCTTGAAAGGGGAAGTGATCAGAAGTGGAAAGTTCTCTTTGGGGGTGTTTTTGAGAAAAAATCTTACCGTCATTCAATTATCATCTTCCATTGCTTTCATTATTCTAGTGATGGTATTGAACTACCAACTCAATTTTGTGACTAGCCAGCCACTTGGATTCGATAAGGAAGCTGTGATGTACGCCAGACTGCCATTTATGTCTGATCCGGATAAAATGCTGCAACTCCAGAATCGCTTCAATCAGGAAGCAATCGTGAAGGGTGCAAGTCTAAGCGGTAGCCTTGTATCGTCTACGAGCCTTTGGACTTCAGATGTCAAAATACCTGTGGACACCACAGAAAAAGAGATGTACATTCAGGTGATGAATGTGGATTTCTCTTTTGTGAAAGTAAATGGAATTCCTCTGCTGGCTGGTACTGATGCAATAGACAGAGTGGATGAGATATTGGTAAATGAGCAGTTTGTCAAAGAAGCAGGGTTTGGAACTGCGGAGGCTGCCGTAGGTTCAGAAGTCACCTATAGCCAAGAGAAAGTGAAGATTATTGGTGTGGTTGCAGATTTTCATTCAAGGACTTTGCGTGAAGAAATTCGTCCCTTATTGTTTACCTACAATCCAGAATATTTTCAGTCAGTGAACGTGAAGCTGAATTCAGACCAAAATCTGGCGATTGCTAAGGAGAGATTGGAGCAGATCTATCTGGAAGTCTATCCATACGAAACTGCCTCGTTCAACTTTCTCGATGCTCAAATCGATAGGTTTTATCAGGAAGATGTGAAAATCAAAAATGTACTGGGTTTTGCTTGTGGTTTGGCGATTTTGATTTCCTGTCTGGGATTATTTGGACTTTCCAGTTTTACCATTGCTCAGCGTACTAAAGAGATTAGCATAAGAAAAGTATTGGGAGCTACTCTACAGCAGATTCTTTTCCTGATTTCAAGAGAGTATATGAGCTTAGTGGGAGTTTCATTCCTAATTGCAATATTCCCTGCATATTATTTCCTCAATGATTGGCTAAAAGGATTCAATACCCGGGTAGATATGCCTTATCTGTTATTTGTTGCTGCAGGCTTAGGAGTGATGGCGATTTGCTTGCTTATAGTCGGAATTCATTCTTATATAGCTTCGCAAACTCAATCCTTCCAAAGTGCTTAAGAGCGAGTGATTCGATTCGTGGTTTTTGATGTCGGATGTCGGATTGAAATCCCCCTAACCCCCTTTGTAAAGGGGGAATTGCCTCAATTGAACTTCAATCAGATCTACTAAGCTTTGTCACCTTTGAAATTTAAGCTTATAGGTACTTCTGAGCCAATTCCCCTTTTTTAAGGGGACAGAAGAAGGAGCTTTGAGACTACTTGGACTCTTGTACATAATACTTTGTACTTATCTATTCTAAAACAAATTCAAATTCCCGCCACGTCTGAACTTGCTTAGATCAAATTCAGGCATAGTTCTGCCCGCGAAATATTTTCGTTGGGAGGTCTTATACAGTTGATTGATCATCTCGGCGACTTTGCCTTCTCCCCGCATCCCGCCTTCCGAAATCCGAGTCATTCAGCTGACCGCCATGCACGGATTTTATTTGAGCGATGACTTTTGGAGCTCTATCTGGGAAGTTTTTGTAGATCCAGTCTTCAAAGATCTGCCCCACACTTCCATTCAGTCTGACCATTGTCATTCCTGCCATAAGAGCGCCATGCTCGGCAGCAGCTTTGAGAATGGCTGGGACCTCATGATCTGTGAGCCCTGGAATAATTGGAGCGCACATGACCCCAACGGGAACTCCAGCTTTTGAAAGCTCCTCAATAGTTTGGAGTCGCTTTGCTGCATTGGCAGTTCGTGGCTCCATCGCCCGTCTCACATTTTCATCAAGTGTAGTGATAGAGATATAGACCTTAATTAGCCTGTCTTCCGCCAGATCCTTTAGCAAATCAAGATCCCTGAGAATTAGGCTGTTTTTGGTGATCATTCCTACGGGATGGCGGTATCGGGCAAATACTTTCAACAAACTTCGGGTCATCTCCTTCTTTCGCTCCAGTGGTTGATAGCAATCCGTATTGCCCGAAGAGTACTGATAGGAGCAGGTTGCCATTTGGGGCTTAGCAAGTGAAGCTTTTCAAGCAATTGGGAAGCATTTTCTTTGATGATGATTTTGCTCTCAAAGTCTAACCCAGCATCGAAACCATAATATTCATGTGTATTTCGGGCATAGCAATAGCTACATCCATGCTCACAACCCTGATAAGGATTGAGCGAATAAATCATTCCCACATCAGGACTAGTGACCTTATTTACGATGGTCTTCGAATGTTCATGAAAAATTTTAGTCTGCGGAGATTGAATTAAAGGTTCGTCAATTCCCTCGATATGCTCGCTTACGTAACGGTTATTTAGGAATTTATTATCTGGTTTGATCTGAGAACCACGCCCCTTGAAATAGTTTTCTGCCTCTGTTTTCTCCATTTGCAATCAATATACTGGCAGTTTAGCTTACGAACAAGAAGATCAAATGATCCGGACGCAAGGTGTCAGATGAATGAGTTAGTAATGGATTTGAGTAGTCTGTTGTTCGCCCCCCATCGGGGTCAATGGGTTAAATAATTACTACGATTTGCCCTAGGTTGCACCCAAAGCTATTTATGGTTTAATTTTTCCATGATCATAGCATCGTATTGGAGAATTTTGGATTAATCACCACGAAGTAATCATCTCTTTCAATCCTTGTGTGTCTTGGTCTACTAATTTATGGACCTGAAATTTTCATGGATTTAGAGAAATGAAAGGCCTGCTTTCCGGATTTTATACTTTTTACTGGCAGGGTGCTACTCAGCCTTTTCCCATTCCATCTTTTCCGAAAAAATCAATAAATACCCATAGGTGTAAATAAAAATTTTAATTAAGTCAAATCGCTGAAAATTGGAGTGAAAGGTTAAATTGCACTCTGGTTTTAAAGAATGAGTAAACTATTAGCTTCAAAAATCCTCTTATGTCCAAATCTAATTCTGTCTTTGTACCGACAATTTACGCTTTTGCGGCCGCCTTTTTTTCCTGCAGTTCACAGAAAAGAAATACTGATAAAGGCTTTGTTTCACTTTTTAATGGGGAAAATCTTGACGGCTGGGTAGGCAATAAGACTTCCTACCGGGCAGAGAACGGTATGATAGTCATTGACCCAAAAGGCACTGGTGGAGGAAATCTCTTCACTGAAAAGGAATATGGAGATTTTGTATTTCGCTTTGAGTTTCAATTGACTCCGGGAGCTAACAATGGCTTGGGAATCCATGCGCCTTTGGAAGGAGATGCTGCCTATGTAGGTAAGGAATTGCAGATTTTGGATAATACGGCAGATAAATTCGCAGACCTGCAAGAATACCAGTACCATGGCTCGGTATATGGCGTAATAGCGGCTCAGCGTGGTTTTTTGAAGACCTGTAGGAGAATGGAACACGCAGGAAGTAATTGTAAATCATCCTCACATAAAAATTATTCTGAATGGAGAGACGATAGTGGATGGGGACTATTTAGAAGCGAGCAAAAATGGTACAAAAGACCACAAAGATCATCCAGGATTGCAGCGCAGCTCTGGGCATATCGGCTTTTTAGGCCATGGGGATGTAGTCCGTTTTAAAAATATCAGTATCAAAGAATTATAAAATAACCCAGTAAAAAATTTACCGAAACATGAGTAAAAATATAGAAAGTATAGACCGTAGGGAGTTTGTCAAGAAGAGTGGTTTAGGCTTATTGACTGCCGCTCTAGCACCGTCATTTTTAGCCAATTTGAAAGCTGGAGAGCGTTTGAGAACTGCGCACATCGGTCTTGGAAGTATGGGGATGGCTGATTTGGGAGCCATTGCATCCCATGAATTAGTAGATGTAGCTTTCCTATGTGATGTGGATAGCGAAAATCTGGCGAAAGCTCATGCACTACATCCGAACGCAAAGATCTATACTGATTATAGAATCATGCTGAAGGACATGAAAAACGAGATCGACGCAGTAGTAGTGTCTACTCCAGACCACACCCATGCACCTGCTTCCTTGATGGCAATGAAAATGAACAAGCCTGTTTATTGTCAAAAGCCATTGACTCACCATGTGTCAGAGGCTCGTAAAATGAAGAAAATTGCAGAAAAGAAGAACCTCGTCACCCAAATGGGAATTCAGGTTCATTCTTTCTATGATTATAAGCTTGCCACGCTATTAATTCAGTCTGGGATTATTGGTAAAGTTCATACAGTTCGTGCTTGGTCTCCTAAAAATTGGGGGTATGATGGTCCAGAACCAACGGGATCTGATCCTGTGCCAGCTACATTGGACTGGAACTTATGGCAGGGGACTGCTCCTGAAAGACCATTTAAGGAAGGCTATTATCACCCAGGAAACTGGAGAAAAATAATGGATTATGGTTGTGGTACACTAGGAGATATGGGAGTCCATATTTTTGATACTCCATACAATGCGCTTCAGCTTGATGTACCTGAGACTATTCTCAATGAATGCCGTCTATCAACAGGTTTTGGATTTCCAGAGCACAATATGGTGACTCACGAATTTCCCGGTACAGAATATACTGCTGAGAAACTTAAGTGGATATGGTACGATGGACCAGGAGCACCTTCTGAGCATCCAGATTTGAAGCTTCCAAATGGTGATGAATTACCTGATCAGGGAGCGATGTTTATGGGAGACAAGGGGAGATTACTTTTGCCTCACTTCCAGCAGCTTCCACGTAAAATTGTGGACGGAAAGTACGTGGAGATGGATATTGAATCTTTCAATTTAGGCAAACCAGTGAAGGATTACGAGGGAGAAAGCAAAAAGCATTACCATCAGTTCGTAGATGCATGTATGGGCAAAGCGGAAACTAGTGCGCCATTCTCTTATGCTGCCCGATTAACTGAGACGATTTTGCTTGGTGTGATTGCAGGTAGATTCCCAAATCAAACACTTCACTGGAATAGCAAAAAAGCCAAGTTCGATGAGAAGGAAGCAAATGAGTTCTTGAAAGGGAAGTATCGCAAATTCTAGTAACAAAACAATAGTATCAAGACATAAGATTATAGATTCAAGAGTTGAGAGCCAAGTATTGAGAATAAAGAATCAAAAGTCAAGGTTTTAGTAAGGGTAGTAAGTGTCAGTCCGAGCGGAGTCGAGGACCTTTCAATTACGTTTAAGTGTTCAATACGCGATACTTATAGCTTGGGACGCTTGCTTTGATATTTGACATTATACTTGAACATTGAATTTGAAACTTGAACATTGATAATTTGTTTTGTTCGCTGGCGAACAAAAATGTTCGAGAAAGTAAATAGGAGAAAAGTATAAAAATGCCTCTGGAGTTTATTCAGAGGCATTTTTTTATGGCATAAAAGTGGAAAAGAATGGATTGAATTAAAAATGTAGAATTGGAAATCAGATGTTCAATCTTCTGATTTTTCAATTTTTCAATCTTAAACTTATGTGGAAAAACTACCTTAAAATATCCTTGAGGAATTTGCGCAAACGCAAGTTGTACACAAGCATCAACTTGATAGGGCTAACGATCGCTATCGTGAGTTTTTTGGCGATTTGCCTCTACATCCAACACGAGTGGAGCTACGATAAGATGTACACGGACTATGATCGTATATATAAGTTTAATCAGGAATTTGTTTCTCAGGGTGAAAGCCAATTGGTCAGTTCTACCCCTTCAAGTCTGATTCCTACATTAATTGAAGAAGTTCCTGAAGTAGAGACAGGAACATTGGTTTTTGATATTAGTATTTTTTCTTCTGTATTGGTAGATGCAGGCGAAGGCAATCAAGAAGAAGAATCTTTTGCATTTGCCGATGAAAATTATTTCAAGGTTTTTGATTTTGACTTATTGGCAGGGAACACTACTCAAGTTTTGGCGGAGCCAAATCAGATAGTCCTAACAAAAAGCACTGCAGAGCGCTATTATGGAAGCGTAGGTGAAGCTTCTGGCAAAGTGATGAAAGTAGATGGAGAAGATTATACCGTTTCCGGTGTGATGGAAGATTTCCCGAGCAATAGTCATATGGTGTTTGATTTTTTGGCTTCCTTCAAATCTCATAGACATGGCAGAGAACCTGAGTGGTCTCCGAGTAATTATTACACCTATGTGAAGCTAAAGCCGGACACGGATTTGCCAGCTTTTGAGGCCAAGGTAGAGGAAGTTAAAGAGAAATATTTGGGAAAAGACTTAGCTGAATATGGGTACAAGACTTCTTTTCACTTGCAGCCTGTAAGCCAGATCCATTTGGGCGATCAAACGCTCGGAAGCATCACGCCAGGCACAGACATCCGTTACCTATATATTTTTGGGATTGTAGCATTATTGCTGATTGCTATAGGGATTATCAATTATGTGAATTTAGCCACAGCAGAAGCTACCGAGCGAAATAAGGAAGTCGGGCTGCGTAAAGCTATGGGAGCTGGAAGAAGTCAGTTATTTGGCCAGTTTGTTTCCGAATCTATGCTCCTCACCTTTGCAGCTACTGTGCTGAGTGTGTTGTGCCTATATTTGGTTTTACCCAAATTCTCTCTCAATAGGAGGAGTGCCTTTGAGTGCCAATGCCCTAATAAATCCTGTAGGAATTGGTTTTTTGATCGGGCTAATTGCAATTGTAGGATTGCTTGCCGGAATGTATCCATCGCTGATTCTATCTGGAATGGAGCCGATCAAAGCATTGGCTAACAAGACAAAAATAGGTGGGGGAGCATGGGTTAGAAAATCCCTGGTGGTTTTTCAATTCTTCGTTTCCATTGGTTTATTGATTGCCACTTTTGTAGTGAAGAGCCAGTTGGATTACATGCAAAATGTGAATTTAGGATACGATAGAGAGCAGGTAGTTGCATTGACTTACCACTATAGTATGCGGAAAGTAGCGGAGACCATGAAGTCTGAAATGCTAAGAAGTGGCGCTGCAAACTCCATTGCATTGGCGGGAGATATGCCGGTTCACATCAAGGCAGGATATACTATTTTTCCAGGAGGTGACAATCAGCGTGAATTTATGATCACGGGATATTCCACTGATGAGGATATCGTACAGACCCTGAATTTGGAAATCCTTGCCGGTACCGATCTGAATGATAATGATTACACCAGAGCAGAGGTCAGCGCACGTGAAGATTTAATCCCGGTCATACTTAATGAGTCAGCGGTCAAAGAAATGGGTTGGACTCCAGAGGAAGCAGTAGGAAAAACCATAAATTTTGGTTTCTCCAATGCGACAATTAAAGCAGTGGTAGGTGATTTTTACTTTAATTCAATGCACTCAACTATTGGTCCTTTGGGGATTTTCAAGGATCAAGGAAATGCCAATGTTCTGCTTGTCAAAATACCTGAAGGGAATCCAGCTGCTTCATTGGCCTCCTTGGAAGAGGTTTGGAAAAAGTTTGTCCCTGAACGCCCATTTAACTATCGTTTTGTAGATCAGGAATACGCCAAATTGTATAGATCTGAAGAGCGGGTAGGAGTAATCTTTACTTTATTTTCGGGGATTGCTGTGATGATCGCATGCATGGGCTTATTTGGTCTTGTTTCCTATGTTGCACTTCGTAGAACTCGGGAAATCAGTATACGAAAAGTGCTGGGCGCTACACAAAAAGATGTGATTTCTGTCCTAGCTTCTGATTTCTTTAAGTTGCTTATGTTAGCATCAATCTTAGCGGTTGGGTTTGGGGTTTGGTTTTCCAATACTTGGCTGCAATCTTTTGCAAATAAAGTTGCATTCTCCCCATGGCCTTACATAGTGGCGATTTTGTTAGTCTTGTTATTGGCAGCATTGACTATAGGGTACAGAAGCTGGAAAGTTTTCAGGTTGAATCCTGCGAAAACATTAAAGAGTGAATAGTGTGTGAAGTCACAATCACAGAACTTATAATTTTACAATATTTCAATTTAAAAATCTTCCAATACATTAATGATAGAACTTAAGAAGTTAGACAAATATATAGAATCACGTTTTCAGCGGATTTTTTTGCTCAAAGGAATAAATCTAACCATCAACGAGGGAGAGTTTGTAACCATCATGGGACCAAGTGGCGCAGGTAAGTCTACACTTCTAAATATCTTGGGCTTACTCGATGAAGACTACGAAGGAGAGTATTGGTTTGGAGATAGAAGACCTGGCCAAAATGAAAGAACGTGAACGCGCTGCCCTTCATAAAAGTGAGTTTGGATACATCTTTCAGGCTTATCACCTGATTGATGAATTGACGGTGTATGAAAACATAGAGACGCCACTTTTGTATAGAGGTGTGCCTTCCAACGAGCGGAAAAGCATCATTGCCAACCTACTTGACCGATTTAATATGGTAGCAAAAAAAGATCTTTTCCCTGCTCAATTATCAGGAGGTCAGCAGCAGTTGGTAGGAATCGCAAGAGCAGTGGCTGGTAAGCCTAGGGTGCTTCTGGCTGATGAGCCTACGGGAAATCTGCACTCTGGACAGGCAAAGGAAATCATGGAAGTTTTTCAGGAATTGCACAGAGAAGGAACTACACTAATTCAGGCAACACATGCCCGTGAAAATGCAGATTATGGCACTCGATTAATCGACATGCTGGATGGTAAAATAGAAAAAGATGAGGCGATTATCCATGTTTAAGAAGTATATAGCGGTACTTATTGTAGCCACGGTGACGGGTACACTTCAAGCGCAAGACACTTTAAGAATTGATTTCAGAACAGCGGTGGATTTAGCTTTGTCAGCTAATGCTGCATATCAAATTCAGTCCAATAATATGGAAGTGTTGAAGGTGCAGAAGCAGTCAGCTTTTCTTTCCCATTTCCCAAACGCAAATATAAATACATCCCTCTCACAGCAGTCAGGCCAGCAATTTCAGCAGATTGAAGGTGAGATTGTGGTTACCAATGTTACCAATGAGATTGTAAATGCGGGCCTAAACATGAGTATGCCGATTTTCAATGCGGGTAGAAGAGATACTTGGATACTCAGTCAGCGAAATTAGCTTATGACGCTGGAGAAAAAGGGCTTGATAGAGCTTCTCAGCAGGTAATGTTTGATGTAGCTAGAAGGTATCTTCAGGTGCTTTTGGATGGGGAAATAGTTCGGATTTCCCAGGAGAATCTTGATAATCAAAAGGAGACCTTAAGGCAAATACAAGGTTTTGTTGATGCTGGACTTCGTACGCTTTCGGATAAGTACAATCAGGAATCCGAGGTCGCAAGATTGGAATCCGTGCTAGTGGATGCACAGTTAAAGTATGAAAATGATGTTTGGGACCTGTCAGAATATTTGCAATTAGAGCCCGGTGTTGTGCCATTATTAACGGCGGTAGATCCAAGAGCAGGTGAGTTGAGGTTTGAAGGTATGGAAATGCAGGAGTTGTATGAAATGGCACAGTTAAATAGAGCAGATGGCACACAGCAGGACCTTCTGGTGACTTCATACAAAAAGGATATGCAAGCAATCAAATCCATGTATTATCCACGAATTGGAGCATTTTATAATTACAACACTTTCTTTACTTCCTTAGACGATAGAAACCTTCAGGATCAACTATGGAAAGTATATCCTCAAAATACATTAGGACTTAGCCTTACCATTCCAATCTTCAATAATTTCCAGAATAAGCTCAATGTAGCTAGCAGTAAGGTGGCCTATAAAAATCAGATTTTGCAAAAGGAGTCGATGGATAGAAAAATCTATCAGGATGTGAAATTGGCCTATCTAAATTATATGGCTGCAGTGAAAAAGGAAAGCAATACAGAGATTCAGGTATTAGCAGCAAAGGAAGCTTTAAATGCCATTTCTGAGCGCTTTCGTCTAGGGATTTCCAATTTCGTAGACCTTGCTACCGCAAACCAACAATTGGTGAGTGCTCAGGCTGACCAGGCTCAGGCAGTTTATACCTTGTTTTTCCAGGAGGTGTTAATGCAACATGCGTTAGGTACACTGGATGTTTTGGATTTGAAGTAGTATAAGATTTTGACCACATTTGAGCCTAATCAGCGAAGACTAAAATGTTTTTGTATGCAATTGGAAAAAGCATTTTCTGATGAAAAAAAAACGTTTCAGAACCTTAATTCTTCTGTAAAATATATTTGGTATCCACCTTCCAATAGACCAGTCACTAGATGCTAATGGACTTCAATGTCAGCACCATTTATTTTGTGAATTAATTCGTCTAAGGCTCCTCTGTCAGAAGAATGAGCTTTTGAAATGAGAAATTATTTACTGAAAAGTTAACCAAAAAAGCAGGCTCTAGAGCCTGCTTTTAGGTTGTGGTAGTTAAAGTAACTTGGTGGTTTTTATGTATTAAAGCATCGCAAAGAACATATCCAGATCTGGGATCAAAACAATTCTTGTTCTTCTGTTGATTGCCATGTTTTCAGGAGAATCATTTTCCACGATAGGCATATAACTTGCTCTTCCTGCAGCAATCATTTTTTCAGGAGATACATTGTACTGCTCTTGCAACTTTCTTACAATACTAGTCGCTCTTTTCACAGAAAGATCCCAGTTGTCCTGAACAACTCCCGTTGAGATTGTTCTTGGATCAGTATGACCTTCAATCATCACTTGTAGGCTTGGCTCAGCGTTGATCACTTCAGCCAATTTCTGCAGTAATGGATCAGCTTTAGAATTGATTCTATAGCTACCGGTGTTGAAAAGTAGTTTGTCGGATACAGAGATCATCACCACGGTTTGGTCAATGCTAATGTTTACATCATCCTCTTCACCATCTACGGTAGTTTCGGTGATATTCTTTTTCAAATTGTATTCTACGGCTAGATTCACTGAATCCTCCAATGTTTGAGCTTGGGCAAGTTTAGCTTGGTCGACATTAGCCAATGTTTGCTTCATTTTCTCCTTTGATGTTTTAGACATCATTGTAGCACCTTCCAAAGAGTACATGCCCTCATTCTGCAGGGTCAAAGCATCATTTGTATCGCGGAGAGAATTGATTCTTGCGTTGTACTCAGCCACTCTATTCTCAATGATCTGCATTTTCTCCTCTAACTCAGCTTTTTCCTGCTCAGTGGTAGCAAGCTCAGTTTGTGTTTTGTAAAGATTACCCTCTAGTTCGGTGTATTTTTTCTTTGATACACATGAGACCATCACTGTGGCGCTCAAAAGTCCTGTAACAATTAGTGATTTTTTCATAGTTGATTTCTTTGTAGTTGAATCAACTATTTCAAAGGAATTGCCACAAAGATTAGCTGCATATTATTCCACATAAATAAATGGATAGAAAAGGTGCATATTATCAGATTAGAGCCCTTTTTTAAATAAAAAAGAGGCTCCAAAACATATTGGAACCTCTTCAAAAATGTGTGGAATCACTACACAAGTTGACTAATTCTTTACTCAGAAATATTCACTTATTATTCCATGAGGCGATTTACAACTTTGAATTCATTCATTACTCTATATGCTGCCCGAGTCACATCCGATTGGAAGTTGGGGGATTCTGAATCAAAATTGGCAGCTGTATAACCTTGCCAGATGGTATTTCCTCTCTTACTATCAATTACATAAACTACTAGCATTCCTTGGTTTTGGCTATACTTTACGTGATTATAGGTTTCATCTTTTTCTTGTTCTTTGTCTAGATCTCCATCTTCCTTCTCGGGTACATTTTTCATTCGTTGTAAGTAATAGTCAAACTCTGGCTGTACGTAGCCACGGTATCTTATCGAATCCATGAAAATTTTGTAGCTGACTAATAAATCCGGCTTGGATTCTTGCTCTCGGAATCCCTGAGAACCTAACCTTGCACCTATCGTGGCCGTCAATACGGGTGATATCATACTGGTATCTTTTTCCGTAGGAACTACGAATGCAAAGGTTTTATATTTCTTAAAGGATGCTTGATAATTATAGTCATAGTCAGTAACATAATCTTTGGAGGAAAAGCATCCTGCGCAAATAATAAGTAATAGTGCGAAAAGGAGGTAGGTGTTTTTCATGGCATATATGAGTAGATGGTTGATTGGTATGTCAATAAGATACGAACAAATAAGGTCAGGTGGATTTAACTAGAATTAACATCTCATTGTTTAAAGTAAAATGTTGCTGTTCAATAAACTAGCCTAATAATTTAATATAATTTCCCTACAATAATTAACCGATTTTCATATAATTTCTGTTTTGGATTCAAAAAGTGGTAATAAATAAGATAAATGTCGTCTGATGGATAGTTTTGAGTCTTTAGTTATTGATGCTCAGGCTTGTAAAATGTGCAAAGAGTTTTTGCCTCTTGGTCCAAAGCCTGTGTTCTCTATACATCCAAAAAGTAAGATTTTGATTATAGGACAGGCTCCTGGTACCAAAGTTCATGCAACGGGAATTCCTTGGAATGATGCGAGCGGAAATGAATTAAGAAGATGGTTGGGTGTAGATCGTGAGCAATTTTATGATCCTAAGATCTTTGGGATCATGCCTATGGGTTTTTGTTATCCTGGCAGGGGAAAAGGAGGTGATTTGCCACCCAGGCCCGAATGCGCACCTTTATGGCACCAGCAAATGAATGAGCGTATGCCGGAGGTGAAATTGACCTTACTTATTGGGCAGTATGCTTTGAAATATTACTTGGGGAATAAGAAAAAGAAGACACTGACGGAGACTGTTAGGAATTTCGACTTGTACTTACCGGAATTTATTCCACTAGTACACCCCTCTCCGCGAAATCTCATGTGGAGGCGAAGAAATCCTTGGTTTGAGGAGGAAGTAGTGCCTACACTTCGTGAGCGGGTCCATGAATTGATCGCTAGCTAGATTTTGTTAAAAATTCTTATTTAGTTGTAGTTATTCCTAGTATTTAGTTTTTTAGGTAGGATTCTGAAAAATCATACCACTACAACCCCTTTTTAATATTTGCCATGAAACTCCAATTCACTCATTTTTTTATCTGTTCTATAGCTATAAGCCTTCTTTCCTGTGGTGAGAAAACGGGGAATAATTCTATCACAAAATCCTTTTCTCTAGAAATCACTGATTCTTTACAGATAGATTACTTGGGAGAAATGATGTTGCTAGACTATGATCCGAAGGCTGATAAGTACTTGCTTGCGACGGATTCTTACTATGAATACTTAGAAGTGGATGGGGATGGAAAGATTCTTAATCATAATAAATTCAATCAGGATGGAATAGACGCGGTTGGACAGGCGCTAGGATTGGGCTATTTCAATGGGGATGTGACCGTATTTAATCCTCCGGAAGGATATTTTAGATTTCAGGATTCAAGTAAAGTTGGTGAGGTGACGATTCCTTATCCTCATCAGGCTTTCATGATGTATCCCAAACTTGGGATGTTCGAGTCAGAGGGTAAAGTCTATTACCCAAAGCCTTGGCCAGAGACTTTGGCTGTTAATTTTGAAGAGGGGGAATTTTACCAAGCTTTGCTTCATCTGCCTATCATAGAAGCTCAGGATATGGAGACTGGAGATACGCTAGGGGTATTAAGTTTGCCAGAGTCTTCGGCATTATTAGATGATGAAGTGAAAGGTTTTCCTATTCCAGTGTACACGGTGGATGGGGAAAAGCTGTTGCTTAGCATGTGGTTTACGCCAGAGATTTATGTATATAATAAGGTGGGGGGTAAATTTGAGTATGAAAAAACAGTGGATGTAGATATTCCAGGTTGGATTCCCACTACTTCTGTTCCATTGGATAAAGCAGAGCAGTTTTTTACAGAAAACCAGAAGAAAAGACCTGGCAATCTTACTAATATTTTGGTGTCAGGAGACTATTACATTGCTATCTACAATAGAGGACTTTCTGAAGAGGAGAAAGCTCAGCTTGGGCCTCCGACTATAGACGGACTAGCTGCACGCAAAAAAGATCCTAACTATGCAGCGATTTTCGACAAGGATTTCAATCAATTGGCCACGAATGTCCCTTTTCCAATCACCAGCAATTTTCCAAATGTAGTAAATAAAAAAGGTGAGCTAGTCGTTTCCAAAGTCGCAGGTTTGTCCGAAACCGAGGATGATGGTATTGTTCTTTACAAGTTGAAATTGGTCAGTAAATGAGTGATGGGTTTCTGACTATTTTTAGAGTTCAGGAATGGCATTGTGTGTTTAGCTAAATAGTGTCAAAGTGAGATAGGTCAGTTGGATAAAAAGGATATTTTGAAAGTTGTTTTGTGCTATTCATTTAACCAGTTTTTCCAAGATCTACACATCATGAAATTTTTACCTAGCCTCCTTATCATCTTAATTCTATTTTCCTGCAAACCTGAGAATACTTCCGAGTTTGAGGCTGACATCATTATTTATGGAGGGACCTCGGCAGCGATTACCGCTGCAGTTCAGGCGAAAAAAATGGGCAAATCAGTCATTGTTGTTTCTCCTGATAGGCATTTAGGAGGATTGTCTTCCGGAGGTCTAGGTTTCACGGATACTGGAAATAAGTCTGTGATCGGAGGTTTGGCTAGGGAGTTTTATCATCGAATCTACCTTCATTATCAGCAGGATTCTGCTTGGAAGTGGCAGAAAAAAGAGGAATACGGAAATAAAGGTCAAGGTACGCCAGCGATGGATGGCGAGAATAGAACTATGTGGATTTTTGAACCGCATGTAGCCGAACAGGTCTTTGAGAATTTTGTTTCGGAATACGATTTGGAAATCCATCGTGATGAATGGCTGGATCGAGAAGCTGGAGTTAAACTGGAAAATGGGAAAATCATGCAGATCTCAACACTTTCTGGTCATATCTATCAGGGAAAAGTTTTTATAGATGCAACCTACGAAGGTGATCTAATGGCAGCAGCTGGAGTTAGCTACCACGTGGGACGGGAATCAAATGATACTTATGGCGAGACCTGGAACGGGGTACAGGTGGGTGTTTATCAACACGGACACTATTTCAAAAATGACATCAGTGCTTATATGATTCCCGGAGATTCTACCAGCGGCTTATTGCCGGAGATCTCAGCAGATCCACCGGGGGAAAACGGATCAGGTGACAAACGTCTTCAGGCCTATACTTATCGTCTGGCGATGAGTAGGCACCCCGACAATCGTATTCCTTTCCCAAAACCTGAAGGATATGATCCTGCACGCTATGAATTGCTTGCTAGAGTCTATGCTGCTGGTTGGGATGAAACTTTTGATAAATACGATCCAATCCCAAATTTGAAGACGGACACCAATAATCATGGGCCATTTTCTACAGATTATATAGGGAAAAACTATGCTTATCCAGAAGCGAGTTACGCTGAAAGAAAGCAAATCTTACAGGAGCATACCGACTACCAACAAGGCTTACTTTACTTCATGTCTCACAATGAAAAAGTGCCAGATTCGGTGAGAGCAGAGATGGCAAATTGGGGTTTGGCAAAAGATGAATTTGTCGATAATAACAACTGGCCTCACCAGATCTATGTGCGCGAAGCCCGAAGAATGATAGGTGCCTATGTGATGACTGAGCATGATGTACTTGGAGCAAAGGAAGTTCCGGAGCCTGTGGGGATGGGATCCTATTCACTGGATTCGCACAATGCTCAGCGATTTGTGACGTTGGATGGCTATGTGCAGAATGAAGGAGATATAGGAGTTCACCCGAAAAACCCTTATTCGATTTCCTATGGAACACTTGTTCCGAAAAAAGAAGAATGTTCTAATTTGCTCGTTCCGGTGTGTGTTTCTAGTTCACATACTGCCTTTGGTTCTATCAGGATGGAGCCTGTTTTTATGATTCTAGGTCAATCTGCAGCAGCGGCGGCATCACTGGCTATTGATGGTGATGTGGCTGTGCAGGATTTGCAGTATGAGAAATTGGAGAAAGTACTGCTGGAAGAAAAGCAGGTTCTTGCCAAATAACTTTTTATAGAAACAGCTTATAGTAGTTGATGTTGCTTTGATTACTCCGGGTTTTTCCAAGGGGGATGATATCCGTGTGTTTTAGTAGCTGACCCACCTATTTTCCATGCACTATCTAGAATAACATCTAAATGCAATATGAGTCTTAGTGTAAAGAATTCTGAGTTGAATTGGTAGAAATAAGGAAATGTAAAGGCCAATGGGTAAAGGGTAGAAAAACCATTAAAGGTATTCCAATCAGGAGGGCCTAATTCTGTATAAAGGATGAAAATCCGTAAAATTATATTTGGTTCCTGTATTAATTTTAAAAAGAATATAAATCTTCTTTAAATTTTTTAATAATTTTTTTAGGACGTTTGCCTTAAAATTCAACAATTGCACTAGATTAGTGCAAAAGTACAAATGTTATTCTCTCTATTAAATTTTTAATAATCATGAGAATAGCTCATTGAAGTGAGCACTTCTAGATTGATATCTAATTCAATGAAATTCACCTAAATCAAAATCCAAAATATGCCTATGCAGAATCAACAATCATGTCTATTACTATATACTTCATACATAAAATGACTAAAAATTGATACAATAAAATCAACTGAAATATGAAAATAAAATTACCATTGTTAGCTAAATCGCTGACCAAAACCTTCCTGATCGGCATTGGAATGCAATGTGCCATTTTGGGACCATTAGCGGCGCAACAGCAATTATTTGAAGGAAAAGGAACAGTCGGTGCTAGTGAATCTACCCTAGGGAATGTATTGCGAGCTTCAGCTGTGAAAGCAGAAATCCAAGTTACCGGGGTGGTGAAGGATGAGACAGAGTTCCCGATTCCGGGAGTAACTGTGATCGAATACGGAACCACTAATGGTACAGCTACACTGATCTTGATGGGAAATATACCTTGACAGTTCAGGAAGGTGCTTCGTTGGTTTATTCCTTCGTTGGCTACAAAGCTCAAACTATACCGGTAGAAGGTAGAAGCTTCATTGACGTGTTTTTGCAGGATGATGTAGGAGATTTGGATGAGGTCGTAGTAGTAGCCTATGGTACTCAGAAGAAAAGTAACCTGACTGGATCTGTGACTGACTTGAAAGCAGATAGGCTTGTTCAAACTCCTGCGACGAACGTTAAAGGTCTTTTGATTGGCCAGGTTCCAGGTTTGATCTCCAATCAAAATCCTGGTCTTCCAGGTG
The DNA here is from genome assembly GCF_055809615.1 of Algoriphagus sp. 10J20-15. Classification (NCBI taxonomy): domain Bacteria; kingdom Pseudomonadati; phylum Bacteroidota; class Cytophagia; order Cytophagales; family Cyclobacteriaceae; genus Algoriphagus; species Algoriphagus sp. 10J20-15. The sequence goes on along the minus strand of NZ_JBVVUG010000009.1, from coordinate 27,273 downwards.
AAGACAATGCCACTTTGAGTATTCGAGGCTTTGGAAATCCACTGGTAATTGTAGACGGAATTGAGTCATTTTTAGATCGTATAGATCCAAATGACATCGAAACTGTGACAGTGTTGAAAGATGCATCTGCGGCTATTTATGGTGCTAGAGCTGGTAACGGTGTTATTCTGGTCACTACTAAAAGAGGTAAGGCTGGTTCAATGTCTGTGAATTATCACGGATATGTGGCTACTCAGAAAAGATTGACTTTTGCCAAGCAGGTTGATGCTGCTGGATTTATTCAACTTGGGAGAGATGCAGTATTTAATGGTCAATACGATCCTCTTAAACCAGATCAGCCAATCAGCTACGGTACATTATTTACTGAGGAAAAACTTAATCAATACGAGTCAGGGGAGCTTCCTAGCTATGATTGGGTAGATGCAGTATTGAAGGACACAGGTTCTCCATTGATGAGTCATAATTTGAGCTTCAGAGGAGGCAGTGAGAAAATCAGATATTATTCATCTGTAGGATATACCAGTCAATCCGGGATTTTCAAAGGAGATTATGATTATAAGAAATTGACTTTGACCAATAATATGGATATTGATTTGTCCAAAAACATTGTTTTGATATTAAATGGTCAATATATCAAAGAGGATAAGGATTATTCAATTATTGATCCATCCACCATCTGGAATGATCTTCAGACATCCCAGCCTCTATTCAACCCAGACTTGCCAGATCCACAGAGCGCCTTATTCAGGCTTTAGCGGTCGATCTCCAGTAGTGAGAATCAATCAGAAATTTGCCGGATACAGTAAAAGCTACCAACATACGTTGACTGGTTCTGCAGAATTGAAGTATTCACTACCATTTGTAAAAGGTCTGAGCGTAGGCGGTAAAGTAAAAATGTAAGAGCAAGAAACTTACAAGAAGCGGCTTTGGCTACACCTTATGATGTATGGTCGTATGATCCAAACGCTGTCACCGAAGATTTTGATGGGTATACTTTAGAAGCTTCTCTTCTAGGGAATTCTTTTTCTAGATCCTACGGTAGTTTCAGTGATCCAATTAACAGAATACTTTCAAGAGGTTATGCTACCTACGAAAAGGCTGTTGACAAACATGAGTTTGGATTTTTATTACTTTGAGAGAGAAAGAAGATAATACTTATCGTCAACTTACTGTGACCAGAACTGATTTGCTGTCAACTGAAGTTCCACAAATTGGAGGTACAAATGAATTGACCAGAAGCTCGGGAACTGGTAGGGATATTCAATATACCAGAGTAAGTTTTGCAGGTAGATTCAACTACGCATATGACGAAAAGTATTTGCTGGAAGCGACTCTTCGTGCAGATGCCAGCTCTAAATTTGGTAATAACGCATGGGGATATTTTCCATCAGTATCAGTCGGATGGAATATCGCCAGAGAAGATTTCTTGGCTACTTCAGACGTGTTGGATCAGTTCAAACTTCGTTTGTCATATAGCCAAACCGGTGTAGATAGCAACGTAGGGAATACTTCCTTCAACTTCCTATCAGGATTTGAAGAGTCATCAGGAGCCTGTTTGTCACTTACACGGATCTCCTACTGCGATCATTAGCAATACGGGTTTGGTTAATCCAGACATTACTTGGGAGTCCACTACCCTATACAATGCAGGTATAGACTTGACTATGTTTAACGGGAAGTTGTACTCTACATTGGATGTGTTCTACCGATACAGAGATGGATTGCTAAGAACTCCATTGGAATCTCTTCCTTCTACTTTCGGAGCTGCTTTACCTCAGGTGAACCTGGATTCTAGAAGTAACAGAGGTTTTGAACTTTCTTTAGGCAACCAAGGAACTTTTGGTGAGTTCAAATACGAAATCACAGCTGGCGTTGCCTATGCAAGAGAGCGCTATGAGAATTATGAAGAAGACATCAATTTTGAGGACCCTATTCAGGTCGAGTTTGATCAGCTAAGTGGGAGATGGGTGAATATTACCTACGGATACAAAACTGATGGACTATTCAATACCCAAGCTGAGGTAGATCAGTATTTGGAGCAATATACAATCGAAGACATCAATGGTAGACCAAAAGCCAGGTGATATCAGATATGTAGATATAAACGAAGACGGTGTCATAAATAGAGCTGATAGATACCAGATTGGGTATGGAACTAATCCTGATATCACTTATTCACTAGCTCCAAGATTGTCTTATAGAGGCTTTAGTCTTGCTATGCTTTGGCAAGGTGGAACCAGGTTTAATGTAAATATATCAGGGCTCTATAGAGGAGCATTTAATAATGAGCAGGTTCCACTTGAATTGCACGAGCAATATACCGTGGACTCAGGATCCAAATAACCCTGGTATTGGTTCAAATCCTAATGCGCAACTACCAGCATACGAGAGAAATGGTACAAGAACTTGGAATAACATTAACTCTGATTTCTGGATGTACAACGGAACTTACCTAAGATTGAAAACTGCTACAGTTTCATACTCCTTACCAAGTAGTTTTCTGTCTAAAATCGGGTTGAGCAATGCCAATGTCTACATGTCCGGCGATAATTTACTGTCATTTAATAACATGGGTATTTTCAAAGATGCCGTTGATCCTGAAGAAGCAACAAGTGCAAATGCCTTCAAATTGCCTCTATTGAGAACGATGTCATTTGGCGTACAACTTGGATTTTAAATGTTAAAACGAAAAAACATGATAATCATGAAATCAAGAATATTACTATTGATGCTGCTGACGATCGTTTTTGCATCATGTGAAGAACAACTTACAAAAACCCCTGATTTTATTTCTGAAGGCGTCGTTTTCGAGGATGAAAATCTGACTGAAGCTTATCTAGCCAACGTGTACTCCGACATGCTGTTCATCGATGTAGGTGGTGAGGCCCAGAATAATATGGGTATGATACCAGCAGCTGGCGCTGAGCACATTAATTTCGCCAACTGGCAAACGCCAAATACCACTTACAGTAGATCATATACTGCTGCATCCGGTGCCGGACCTCTCGATTATTGGGGGTATAATTCGATCAGGGATATTAACTATTTATTGGAAAATATCGGATCAAGTAAATCCTTGGATGATTCCTACATTTTGCAAAAAATGAATGAGGCAAGATTCCTGAGAGCATATGCTTATTTTCAAATGGTCATTAGATTCGGAGGGGTGCCTCTAATCACCAAAGTACAAAGTGTAGATGATCCTGAGAGCGAATTGTATCCGTCACGGGCTACTGAAGAGGAGATTTATAACTTTATCGTGACAGAACTTGATGAAATTATCGCCACCATGCCAGATCAAAAAACAGGAGCAGCGGGAAGAGCAGATAAATATACCGCACTGGCGCTTTTGTCTAGAGCATCCTTATACGCAGCAAGTATTGGGAATTTCAGTACCGTTCAGGCGGATGGTTTAGTGGGGATTTCATCTGGAAGTACTCAAGATTTTTATCAGAAATCTTATAATGCTTCAAAAGAGATCATTGAGTCTGGGATGTTTTCTCTTTATGAGAAGTATGAGGATAAGATGGTGAATTTTAGTCAGCTTTTCCTGAACGAAGGAAATGATGAGGTGATTTTTGCGGAAGTGTTTGAGCCAATAGTCAAAGGTCACTCCTTGGATAATATTGCTACTCCAGCTGGATTTGCAGCTACTTGGAATTCAAATTTCCCTGTTCTCTATGATTTTGTTGAGCTTTTTGACTTTGTGGATGGAAGAAAAGGGACTGATATTTCAAGAGATGATTTGATTGCATCTAATTCTTGGGAAATCGAAGACTTCTTTGGGAAAAGAGATCCAAGGTTCAGAGCGTCTGTATCTCTATCCTGAATCTACGTGGCAAGGTGGCCTGGTTGATTTTCATTCCAGCACTATCTATACTAATGATGAGGGAGAAAGAGTATCTGCTACCAGCGGCACATTTGATAGAAATGGAGAAGTGTGGCCTGCATCCTGTCATCCTCGAAATGTAAGAAACACAGCCTTACTTCTTCGTAAAAAACTAGACGAAACGAACCTTGAGCCTCTTTCAGGGAGATCTGGACAGGATTTCTATGTATTTAGATATGCGGAGACACTTCTTAATTATGCGGAAGCAGCCTTCTATTTAGGTAAGACAGGCGAAGCATTAGTAGCCTTGAATGAGTTGAGAGAAAGAGCAGGGATGCCAACATTGGCAGAAGCTACCGAAGCAAATATCAGACAGGAAAGACAAGTGGAGTTGGCATTTGAAAGCCAAAGATTCTGGGATTTGATCCGTTGGAGAATCGCACCTCAATACTTGGATAATGTAAGAACAAAAGGATTGGTATTTAATTACGATTTGGACAATGATAAATATGTGATTACCCTGAAAAATGCTGAAGGTGTAAGTCGCGTATTTGGACCTGAGAGATATTATTTGCCAATTTCTCTTGGCCGGATAGCTGATAATCCAAACTTAAAACAAAACCCTGGTTATTGATTTCATATCAACCAGAATAGCTAAAATGATAAGGCCAGACTAGTTCTGGCCTTATCCATTACTAATTAATTCGTCATATTTCATGAATTCATTATTGAAAAAACACTTCTCTTTTCTATCCCTGGTAGGGTTTTCCCTTTTAGTGTCCTGTGCCGGAAAGCCAAGTAGGGAGGAGGTTTCAGAAGATAAACCAAACATCCTAATTATCTATACAGATGATGTAGGGTATGGGGATATTTCCGTTTATGGAGGTAAAATCCCTACTCCAAATATCGATAAGTTAGCTGCTGATGGCTTACTATTCTCCAATGCCTATGCGTCAGCTGCAACTTGTACTCCTTCTCGTTATTCCCTGCTTACCGGTGAGTATGCTTGGCGAGCAAAAGGACGAGGAGTAGCAGCTGGAGATGCTTCTGCTTTAATCCGGCCAGGGTTTGAGACATTACCCTCAGTCGTTCAGCGAGCAGGTTATAGAACGGCTGCGATTGGGAAATGGCATCTTGGCCTTGGTGGTGACGAAGGGCCTGATTGGAATGGGGAGTTGAATCCTGGCCCCTTGGAAATAGGTTTTGACTATTCCTTTATTATCCCAGCTACAGGAGATCGGGTTCCTACGGTATTTGTAGAAGATCACCATATTGTTGGATTAGATCCAGCGGATCCGATTTCCGTAAATTACCGTGAGAAAATAGGAGACGGCCCTACAGGTAAGGATAATCCTGAGCTCTTGAAAATGATGTGGTCACATGGGCACAATCATAGCATTGTGAATGGAGTCAGCCGTATTGGTTATCAGACCGGTGGGGAAGCAGCTATGTGGCGAGATGAGGACTTTGCACAGACTTTTGTAGATAAGGCTACGGATTTTATCAAAGCAGAATCCGATAAACCATTCTTCATGTACTTTTCTACCCACGATATTCATGTACCTAGAATTGCTCACGAGCGCTTCCAAGGAGCTACTGATTTCGGTCCAAGAGGCGACGCAATCGTTCAGCTAGATTGGACAGTAGGTGAGCTGATGAAACTGCTGCGAGAGCAGGGTTTGGAAGAAAATACGATTGTGATTTTCTCCAGTGATAATGGACCAGTATTAGATGACGGATATGTGGATCAGGCGAGAGAATTGATCGCTGATCACGACGCTGCGGGAGATTTGAGAGGAGGAAAATACAGTGCGTTCGAAGCTGGAACCCGAGTGCCGTTTATAGTAAAGTGGCCAAAGTCAGTCAAGGCTGGGGCTACATCGGATGTACTATTCAGTCAGGTGGATTTGTTGGCTTCCTTCGCGGCAGTGAATAATATTTCTTTATGATTCTGCTCAGGCTATTGATACAGAAAACCACTGGGAAATATTGATCGGAAAAGAGAGGCAAGGTCGGTATGGCTTAGTACAGGAAGCACTTTTCAGCAATTTAGCTGATGTCCGAAATGATGGTTATAAATTCATTCCAGGAAATACTGGGCCTGACATGGTGCCTTGGGGACCGATTATTGAAACAGGTTTTGACAAGGAAGATCAACTGTTCAATATTAAGCTTGATCCTAAAGAAACAAATCGATCTGATCTACTTCGGAAGCTGAAATAATGGCAAAAATGAAGGAGGAATTAGAGGAGATCGTAAAGAAAAACTAATTCAGAATTTATAGTTTACAATGAGTTTTGGAAGTACTACTTCAGTAATGAGGTAGTCTTTTTTATTTTATACCCATTAATTCTACAAATATGAAAGTAATAGATTACATTTACTTTTGTAAATAAAATAGATTACGAATATGAAAGGTTATCATTTGGGTGAATTGGAAGAGTTGATTCTTTTGACTGTAGGGATTTTAGATCAGGAAGCTTATGGTGTTTCCGTATTGGAGGAAATCAAAAAGCAGACAGGAAGAAAGGTTAACATTTCGGCTATTCATACGGTTTTGAATCGTCTGGAGGATAAAGGATTTCTCAAATCAGAAATGGGTGGGGCAACTGAAGAAAGAGGTGGTAGGAGAAAACGATTGTTTACGCTGTCTGCTACGGGTCGAGCGGCTATTGAAGAAGTGAAAACTCTTCGAAATAAAATGTACGACCAGATTCCGCCGCTTGCTTTAGACTTTTCCTATGGACACTAAACAAAAGCATTTTCCGCCCAAATGGCCTGACCGATTTCTGGAGTTCTACTGCACTCCCAGTCGACTGGAGCAGATTCAAGGAGATGCTTATGAGATTTTCTACATGAATCTGGAAGAAAGGGGCTCGCTTTCGCCCGTTTTAGATTTTTTATCCATGTACTCAGCTTTTTCAGATGGAATAATATCAAAAAGTCCAACTCAACTTATCAATCCTATAATCAAGGTGCTATGCTGAAGAACTACTTTAAAATTGGCTGGAGAAATCTAGTTAAGCAAAAAGGAACCACATTCATCTCTGTGTTTGGCCTTGCCGCTGCAGTGGGATGCTGCATGGTGGCTTACTTGTTTATAGCAAATATTTGGTTCAAAGGCCTTCACCAGCCCAACAAGGATGAGATTTATCAACTGACCTATACCGCTGAAGGCGAGAATGGGTTGGTTACTTATGGATCAGTAGGACGCCCACTAGCAGAGATGATTCCTGATAAGTTGAACATGATTCAGCGGACTACCCAAGTGATGCGCGACTTTCCTATTTTGATTCAAAAGAATGAAAGTTACAATCAACGTTCCTTATATGTAGATCCCACATTTATGGAGATGTTTGTGTACCGAATGGATTACGGATATCCGGGCGCATTGGATGATCCAAGTCAAGTGATTTTGACCCATGAACTTTCAGAGAAACTTTTTGGTGATACACATCCGATAGGACAGGAGCTTTCCCTGGTGACAAATGGGGAGGAGAAATTATACAAAGTCGTGGGAGTGTTGGCTGATCTGCATGATATGGATATGTTCACCTTTGACCTCTTGGTTAATATTGAGACGCATCCTGTTTCTACTGTTGATATCCCGCTTAAAGATAGCTGGAGAGATGAATTATGGACTTTTGTCCAAGTGGAGAAGGGAGCTGATATTGCACAAATGGAATCGGAACTTATTGCATTGACTAAGATTCAAAATGAAGTCAATCCGGAAAAGCCCTATCAGAAACTAGAATTGGTTGCGTTCTCTGATTTGGTTTATAAAGTGGGTGAAATTGAAAATGGTGTCAGAGATTTTTTAGGGCTGGGGCCACAGATACTGCTTGGTGCGATAGGGTTATTCATTCTTATTCTCGCAATTTTCAATTACGTCAACATTTCGGTGTTAATGGCTTCCAAAAGACTTAAGGAAATTGGTATTCGAAAGGTAATAGGTAGTAGAAGAAGCCAGTTGGTATTCCAATTTTTGAGCGAAAATCTGATGGTCTGCTTATTTGCCATGATTTTGGGTTGTTTGTTAGCTGGCTTTATTTTCCTTCCAGGTTTTAATGAAATAGCCTCCAAGAACCTGAAAATTGATCTGCTTGGAGATCCGTTTATCTGGATGTTTATGGGCGGTATGTTAGTGTCTATTACCCTCATTTCCGGTCTTTATCCAGCGATCTATGTGTCATCTTTTAAGCCTATCAACATACTAAAAGGCAATCAGAAAATAGGCAGTAAAAGTACTTTTACCAGTGTATTGCTCACTTTTCAATTTACCTTGGCGATCATAAGTATTGTAGCCGGAATTGCTTTTGTGCAGACAAACTACATCAATTCGAATAGGGACTGGGGATACGATAGTGCAGATAAAATCATCGTGAATGTGCCAAATCAGGAGGATTATTTGCCACTTAAAAACAAGCTTTCTGCACTTGCTTCTGTGACAGAAGTTAGCGGAAGTCAGGATTATGTGGGAAATTGGATACGGGAAGAAGTGTTGGATTTTGGCAAAGAAAAGCATGAAATAAGCCTACTAAATGCAGAAGCTAATTATCCTGAACTACTGGGTCTGCAGCTCAAACAAGGCCGCTTGTTCAATTCTGATTTAATTTCTGATACGCAGGAATCGGTTATTGTGAACCAAACTTTCTTAGATCAACTGGGACTGGAATTTCCTCTGTCCGAAAAGATAACGCTCGACAGTGTGAACTATACAGTCGTAGGTGTGGTGGAGGATTTTCATACGATTTTCTTCCAAAGTGCTATTGACCCCATGGTTATCAGAGCTTCTCCAGACACGACATTTAACTACCTTACCCTCCAAGTGACAGATGGAAGTGCTGAGACGACTATGGCATCTGTCAAAAAGATTTGGCATGAGACAGTTCCTAGAGGACTTTTTGAGGGAAAATTGCAAACCGAGGTATTTGAGCGGGAATTTTCAGATGTGGAGGGAGTAAGGAATATTCTATTATTCTCGGCCATTCTTGCCGTCCTATTGGCAGCGCTGGGGCTTTTTGGATTGGTTTCCTTGAATATGAATTCGCACATCAAGGATTACTGTGTCAGAAAGGTTTTTGGAGCCGATATGGGAGATTTGTCTGTGAAATTGTACAAGCGTTACCTGATTATTTGGGGAATTGCAGGAGTATTAGGAGGAGCTTTTTCTATCCTGATTATCTCTAACTTTCTAGATAGTTTTTTTGCTTTCCATTCTGGAGTGGGCGTTTTGCCAATAGGTACTGGTTTGGTGCTTCTATTGCTGGTAGTCGCAGGTACTGTTGGTTCGCAGATTTGGAAAATAGTCAAAGCGAATCCAGCCGTCATTCTTAAATCCGAGTAAGTATTCTTAGATATTATTGACCGATAATCAAAACAGCCTCAATCGTTGTTAGTAAGGTAGATGGAGGTAAATTATTCTATAGAAGAAGGGCTGCTACGTTATGTGATCGATGGAGTCATCACAGTTGATGACACGCGCGAGTTACAGATAGCGAGAGATAAGCTTGCTGCCAATAAGACTATAAAAGTTTTGGCAATCGTAACCTCATTCAAGGGTTATGAAAGCCTAGAAGCATTCAAAAATGCCATTTACGGAGACATTCACATGCTACCAAAGCTTTCCAAATACGCGATGCTTACAGACAGTTTCTGGCTAAGCTTCCTAGTGGCTTTCTTAAATAGCTTGATGTGTAAAAGTAAGCTGAAAGCATTTTCTTTCCGTGACCGCAACTTGGCAGAATCATGGCTCGATTAGCTTTCAGCTTTTCTTGGTTATCTGGGTTAAAAATGATTTTTGAAACAGCTCGAGTACGTTACGTAAGACTAGCCTCAACTGGCTTACTTAAGAGTTCTATTTCGCTTTTAATTTTTGAAAATTGATCAGACATTTTTGCAAGAATTGCACTTGAATCTACTTCTACTTTGTCGATCAATTCCTGATAATATTCTACTCCTTGGATCAGATTGTTTCTGAATTTTTCTAAGTATGCATCCCTCTTGGCAACCTTCTCTGTCACCTTGTTTTCAAATTCCTTTTTCAAATAAGTGACATATAATTGGAGCTCTTTCACTAGAACATGTGGTCGGTCAGTATCGACATTGAGGCTTAACTTTCCATAGATGTGATCTACCATTTCTTTTAGTGAGAAAGTGCCTTTGAAATAAGCTAGGTTTGGCCCAGGGCAAATCGTAACTGCCTTAAGATTTCTACGCGGCGTTTCTCCTGCTGCTAAAATCGCCGGTGCGCTGAGGCCTTCGCAAAGACAGTCTTTTGCTTTCACTTTTTCCATCTCTTCACATCCAAATTCACCTGTTTCAAACTGCTTAGATTTTAAAATTTGGTATTGTCTGGAAGCAGTGCAAATGGGCTTAGCTGTGAACTCAGAATTATTGGAGAGGAACTTTTTATAGCAGGGACTTCCTGTCCGATTATTTTCAATTCTCTTCATGCGCTGCTCTTCTCCGGAGGATGTTCGGAGGTTATTGAAAGGCACGCCGAGAGGAGATGCATCGCTGAGGTAATAGTCAGATTTTTTGGATTTGAACAAGCGCTCCAGGGTGTCTTCATCTACAGAAGTAGCCTCGGGGACCAAAAGAAATGGACTGCCCCAACCCGTTCCATCGAGCTCATAATACTCGCGCAAGAAGGAATCTTCGCTTGCCGTACCGATTCCACCTTGGTAAGTTATCCTGAAAGTAGGGCTTTTTGAAAGTGTGTTTAACTCTTTGCTTTCCAGATATTTTTGGCATATTTCATAAAGTGTTTGAAAAAGCTCATTTCTGTTGCTTTTGAACTCCTCTAAAATCTGTCCGATCAGAAATCCATCTGTAGCAAAAGCGTGTCCGCCACAGTTCAAGCCTGACTCAATTCTGAATTCCGAAACCCAAAGACCTTTCTTTGCCAAGAACTTTCCTTGGATCAAAGCTGATCTATAGTCACTCACTTTTAGGATAATTCCTTTCGAAATTTCACCAAATTGATTCGGGAAAAACTCAGGGAATTGTTCTGCATAACTGTACAAAGCAGGGTTCATACCTGCGGAAAATACTACGGATCCATTCGCTTTGCTATGCGCAAATCCTCTTAAAGCTGACAAGGCATCCGAGTATTCCCTCGGCAATTCCTTACCTGATTTATCAGAATTTATTTTGTCTACTTTCGTCATGATGTTCACATCTACAGCTCCCACATTCATCATGGATTTGAACTCCTCTTTCAGATGGAATTTTTCAGACTCAGGACTGCTTTCTATTTTTTTTACAAGGTTTAGGATAGGCGATTCTTCTGGTAGTAGGTCGAGATATTTTCGGAATTCTGTATTGGTTTCCCAGTCTTCATTCACCAATTTATTGAATTGCTCTTCTACGATTGATTGAGTCAAATTAAGGTAAGCAGTGATTCGCTTTGCCCGGTAGTCATCTTCTGTATCCGAGATCGGAATGAATTCCCTCACATATTTTTTCGAGTAGATTTTGCGCATGTCTTCCAGCAGGTGATCATCCATTATGGAGACTACACTGGAGATCCCATACTTGGCTACTTTGATTGGAGTATCTACTGTATATCCAAGTCCCATTACAGGTATATGGAAGCTATGTGCGGAGCTATAATTTGGCATTTTGATCGATCGGAATTTTACTAGATTTTGAAAAAGTAAAGCTAGCTTTAGCAGTTTTTCATTAGTCTGTTAGAACTCAGTGAACGGAGTGACTTTTATCAGTTTTGAGATTTGGAAAGGTTTAGTCGGCCTAAATGGAAGAATTAATTTTTTTATTTTTCAGATCACCTCCTAAAATAATTCGGCTCAGGTGTAGCGTATTCCCCTAGCTTTCCGTCAGGGTAATAAAGCAAGATGAAAACACTTCTAAAGATCTATCTGATATTGATATTTGCGAGCAGCGCACTAAATGCTGGCTCGGATAATGACTCAATTGTTAAGGGATCTGGAATTAGGATGGAAGGGGCTAGTTTTGTTACTACATCTAGCTATCCTCAAAATTTGGAGGGAATAGCAGATTGTATGAACTCCTCAGGAAAGAATGTGTATAATAAAGCAGGAGAAGCTTTGAGGGAGAAAGAATCAGCAACAAAAGTCGGTGAATTAGTGCCGAGATGAATAGCTAAAAAATGAAAATTCCGACCCCCAATTGGGTGTCGTAAACCATAGATTAATAGGTTTGAATTGAAGTGGACTGATCAGGAGCTGATTGAAGGTTGCAAAACGACGATCGGCTAAGTACGAAGAAGTATTCTATAAAAAATACTATGGCTATGTCATGGGTATCAGTCTGTCCTATTCTAAAGAAAAGGCCTTGGCCGATGAGATTACGAATGACTCTTTTATGAAGTTTTTCGGATCGATCAAGAAGTTTGACGACTTCCAGTCTGTGAAAGCTTGGCTACGTCGCATCACAGTAAACACCGCCATTGACTATTTCAGGAAGCAGAAGAAATTTCAGATCAAACCGATGTGGCGGAAGAAACTGGAGTGTTTCATGAGGTTAATGCGCTTCAGGATCTAGCATTTCAGGACATCATCAATCTAATTAATCTATTGCAGGAAGATCACAAAATGGTTTTCAATCTCTACGAGATCGAAGGCTATAGTCATAAAGAAATTGGCGAGAAACTAGGCTTGACGGAAAGCTCTTCCAGAGTCTATCTAGCGCGGGCAAAGTCTGAGCTTCGCAAATTAGTATCATTACACTTGAAAGAATATGAAGGAAGATAAGCTGGATAAGGAAATCGCTGCTTCCCTTAAAAAGAAGTTGGTTGAAGCCTCTGTGCCCTATGAATTGGGAGCTTGGGAAGCTTTTCAGAAAAATGCGTGCAAAACGCAAGCGAAAAGCTATTGCCTATTGGGCGACAGGAGTTGCAGCCTCTCTGTTATTAATAGCAATAGGAATTAGTTCGGTTGATTTACCTTTAAATCTTAATGAAAATGCTCGTGAAGTTCAGGTAGCAGATAACACAGATATTAGACAAGAAATTACTTCCAAGCAATTGCCTACTAAGGATTCTGCAGGAGAAAAGTCGATTCCAGAACCCGGTATTGAATCGAATTCAAAAAATCTAAATAAGACTCCAGCAAAGACTCCAGCAATAGGTGTAACTCCTTCAGAAACTCTTACTCCAGAGGTTCGAGATGCAGAAGACAAAACCTTAGCGACTGTTCCTGAGATTGAACAAAAGTCAATTCTGACTGAAAAAGCTACGATTTCTCCTGAATCACCTGCACTTGCTAATCAAAAAGTAGTTGCACAAGTACCTGAAAAACCAATTGCGAACCAGCCCGAGCAAGCACTGATCACCAAATTGCAGGAAGAGAAAAATGAAGAAACTTCGAATTCTTCCCTTGTAATAAAAGCACCTGAGAAAATTGCACTAGCTCAAGCTGAAGAATCTGAGACAACTCCACTGAAAAAGGAGGCTTTTGTAGCCGAAAGTGATTTCCCAGTAATAGAAAAGGATAAAACGTCAGTAGGACTTGGTATGGGTTTATCTCCGGGATTTGGCGCCGTCCAAAGCGATAATCAGGTTGCAACCGCTTCTTCTATCGGACTGGGAATGCTAGTAGATATAAAATTACCTGGCAAACTAACCTTGGGTTCTGGATTAGGCTTGAACTACTATAATCAAAATGCGAAGCAAGAAAGCATGGTAATGTCTTTTGGGAATAACTATCCGCAGACGGAGAAACTGGAAGTACAACAGATGCAGGTAGAAGTTCCGGTATTTGTTAAATATCCTGTGACTAGAAACAATTCTGTCTCTGTGCAGGCTGGTTTTTCTAACTTTTATTCGCTCAATGGAACAGCATCTCAAGAGTTCACGGTACAGAAACAGTTGGCTTTTTATGCGAACGATGCGATGGGTAACTCCTCCGTTTCTCTCCGTCAAGAGGCTGTGGTAGAGAACAATTCTCTAGAGTCCAAAAGTGGTAGGTTTTACCCCTTTGCTACGTTGAATTTTGGAGTGAATCTGCGAGTACTGGAAACAAAAGGCGCCAACTATGTGATCATGCCTTTCTACAATTATCAATTGAAGCAGGTCTCAGGTTACGGAGATACCTATGGATTATTTGGAGCGAGTTTTAAGATGAATTTTGGAGGAAAGTAATTGAGTCACTATACTTTTGATCAGGTACACCTTCTTATCCTACAATTTTAATCCTTTAGAAAGTTTTAAAATTTGACTAATTCTGAATATCTGTTTCAGATCTCAACGATTAATTATATGATTATCCGTAATGATGCCAGCACCTTAGATTCTTTGCTTGTCAGTTGGAATACTTCCCGATAGCTACCGCAAGACCGAAGACTCTCACACTGTCGTGACAGGCTAAGGTGGCCTCAGTTCTTAAGTTTACATATCTTACATAGCTTTTGGCACCTTACTGGAAGGATAGTGGATATACATAGTAATTAAATAGCACCAGATTTAGACTTGGTGCTATTTTTATTTATGCAAGTTTTGATTTTTATACTGTTTTGAAGTGGCGCTCTGATGAGGTTTTTGTCTTACCACCTGAATGTTACTTTTGAAGCTCTTTCTCAAGCAGGGCTTTCTATTCGAGCTCAAACGATGTTTAAACCTTTGATTTAGGCATCTCAAAAGTTGATTTGTTTACCCTATCAACGTTTTTATGTTTCCTTAACCGGGCAGGGGAATGGGAATGAATGCCAGTCTAAAGGGTGAGGGCTGCTTTTAAACTCAATTTCTCACGCTACCTCAGAAACTACAGATAATTTTAATGGAGCTTCGTGTGCCAGAACTACTTGTTCTTTGGGTCATCTTTTCTTATACGACGTTATTTCAAGAAGGGAAAATCATAAAAACAAAAAAATCCCGACCTATAGAGATCGGGATTTTCCATTGTGGGGTATGGGGATTACTTAGTAATCTATATAGTTGGTTAATAATTGCAAATCAAGTTTTTTAGCATTCTCTGTGGACTGCTTGTAGCCTCTAAGAACCAGCGTATAAACTCTATTTCCTATCAATTCTACGTTTGTTGCGGTAGCAAGTACTTCTCCCGTGGCTGAAACTACTGTTAGCTTATAAGTGTCTGAATCCAGACTTTCGAACTCCGAATTTGATTTGAATGCAATCCCTTCGAAAAATGGATCAACTACCTCATCAAGTTTCAGCGTTACCGCGCCTGCATCGGGGGATAGGTTAATCATTCGGATTTGTGCCTCATCCGCATTTGGTTCAGACCAATCGTCATCTACCAATACAGCATCCAATTCATCTTGATCTTCCAGCACAAACATGGAGTAAACAGAATCTACTTTGATTTCATACTCTTTTTCCAAAAGGGAAGTAAGAGAGTTTGGATCTGAGAATTTGAATAGTCTATCTCCAGGAAAGAAGTTTTGGTAGGCCAAAACCTCCTTGTATTTAATAGGAAAATTATTCACCTGATTTTGATCAGCATAGACTATGACGCCAGCATTGCTTGGAGCGCCATTATAAATAGAAATGTAACCCGCATCTGGGTAGTCCAGCATGTCGTCGTCATTATCCAAGCAGCTGGTTAATCCTAATGTTCCGGCTAGTAATGCTACTGTCGCCAGTGATTTTAAATTCTTCATTGCAAATGAATTTACACTCATCATACGATTTTGTTGGTTTTAGTTTTAAATCAATACCAAGACGCATGAGGTGATCTTTTCGCTACAGAAGAATTGATAATTTGAGTAAGTGTATTGGTTTACAAAGCATTATGTTTTATAGAATATTATTATCCGCAAAGATGCCAGTCACCTTAGATTCTTTTATTATCTGGTAGGATGACAAATGACCGAAGCACTGACGGGACAGGCTGAAGTGGCCTCAATTCTTAAGTTTAACATATCCTTTTTCGCTTTTGACTTCTATAACTGGCACAAAAGCGGATGTACATATTATATAATTTTAGGAGCGGTCTGTGTTTCCACAAACCGCATAAGGCATAGCTATATAGATTAATACTGCTCCCAGAAGTTAGGAGGCGTAATTCCTAGTGCCCGCAAATAAACATAACCTTGTCCGCGATGGTGGATTTCATTGTCCATTACATAAAATAGAATGCTGTAGCCTGTACCTTCATATTGCCCAAAGGCAACTACCTTTTCTTGGAAGTTTTTGATGGATATTTGCTTCCAGTACTTTTGGATTTTCTCAGTAGATTCATCCCAACTGGCCAAAAGATCTGCTTTAGTGGTGAGCTCGGATTTTTCTTCATCAAGTGTGCTCCATTCTCCCGTTGCCACTCCTTTTGCGGTAGCACCATCCATAGCTAGCATTTCTTTCGTTAGCTGAGCATATGTTCGCATGCCACCTATGGTAAATTCAAAAAGTTCTTTTTCCGGAAAGGCGTCCAAAACTCTGCGAGTAACCTTACGCTGTCCTAGCCATTGATTTAGCAGTTGATCTTTGGTGATGAGTTGAGTCTCATTCAATGTTTCTGTAGTTTCCATTTTCTCTATGTTTTGTTTAAGAATACTCAAATAAACAACTGACTTGTGTCAGCCCTATGTCAGTAGGATTTTGGTATTTCCGAGAAATTCTAAGTTTTTTCAAGTTTCTTTACATTCTCAGAAGTTAACTTTTCGTGCCTCCACTTTCTTACCAGTAAATAGCCAAAAGCAACATAGGATTGGGGAAATTCAGGAGTTGATGTGCTTCGGTCTTCCGGCCAGTTGAGGAAAGAGAAATAGGTAACTCGCAAAATTCAGATAATCAGATTAACTCTTTTCCATGAATCGAATAGACAGGCTAACTGCCATTCTTACTCACTTGCAATCCAAGCGAACTGTCAGGGCTTCGGAACTCGCTACTCGTTTTGGAGTAAGTTTACGCACGATCTATAGAGATGTGAGATCGCTCGAGGAGTCGGGAGTGCCAATTATCGGTGAGGCAGGCCAGGGATATTCCTTGGTAGAAGGATACAGACTTCCGCCGATTATGTTTACCAAAGAAGAAGCATTGTCTATGCTGGTTGCGGAGAAGTTGGTGGAAAAATCGCTTGGTGAGCAGAGTAGCAGGTTTTTCAAAGAAGCGCTTATCAAAATCAAAGCTGTGCTGAAGTCTTCCGAAAAGGATTTGCTAGTGGAAGTGCAAGACACAATACAAGTGCTAAAGTCAAATCCATCCCAAGTAATGGATAAATCCAGCAAGGCATTTCACACAGTACTGGAAGCTATTTCCATGAAAAAAGTGCTTTTGGGTTCCTATGTTACCTTTGATCCGGAAAAGAAGACAGAGCGAGAATTGGAGCCAGTTGGTATGTTTCACTCCTTTGACCAATGGTATTTGATAGCCTATTGCAGATTGAGAAATGATTACCGCACCTTTCGATTGGACAGATTTAGTAAGCTTGTGGTTTCGGAAATTTCTTATTCCACGGCCAAGCATCCCACATTGAAATCCTATTTGGACCAGGTTTCCGCTGAACAAAAGCTTCATCAAATCATTCTGAAAGTTCCGGATGGAGCTATGAAATACCTCGCAAATTCAAAGTACAATTATGGATTCGTCTCTGAAGAGAGAGTAGGAGACATGACAGAAATTACTTTTATGAATTCATCCATTGAGGGATTTGTGCGGTGGGTGATCTCGCTATCTGATTTGGTAGTGGTGAAGCAGCCATTAATACTGAGAAATCGGCTAGCCGAATTGATTGAAGAAATCAAAACAATGCAGGGATAGGGTCTACTTGCAGCATGTCCTTTGGAAGAATTTCCCGGGTTTTATATTTTGTAGTAAATGTAATCCGTGATCATTGGAGCAATTCCGTTTTGCCGTAGGTCTGAAATCAATTGCCCTTTGTGATGAGTAGAATGATTTGAGATATGAAATAGGATTTCTTGTACTGAGTTCTCAAATTCTCCACCGCTACTATTCTTGTATTTTATTCGTTTGCCAAAATCGAATTCTGAAATAATCAGCAAGGTGTCCTCGAGGTTAGAATCATCTAGACTCTTACAAGTTTCAAGGTTGTGGAGCTGGTGCACACCCAGTGGAGTCTTTCCTAGAATTCTCGAATTCCAAATCTGGTTTGCATTTATGTTGTGAGAAAACAGCGGAATAGTCCTTTCTGATAGACTGTCTTTATTTTCAATAAAAAGCGCCACCAACTTTTGGTTAAAATGATGATGGTATTCGAATATGTCTTTAAATAACTCTTTCATTTGCTACGTTGATTATCACATTACCAATTTTCTTACCTGAGAGGACATATTCGTACGCTTTAGCTATCTCTTTCAGGGGATATTCCCGATCGATGAGTGGTTTGAAAACACCCTTTTCCATTTTGGATTTGATATCTGGAAGTGTAAAAGTCAACGGATAGGGAATAGGGAATTTGACTTTTTTGCCACCAATAAGAGGAGTGAAGATTGAGTAGAAGATATTTTGGGAATGCGGTCCCAATTCTGAAGAAATGTAGGTTCCATTCTTTTTTAATATAGGCTTACATTTTCCAAAAGTACTTTTGCCTACCGTATCAAACACAATATCATATTTTCTACTACTTCGCGTAAAATCTTCTTTGGTATAATCGACAACTTGATCAGCTCCCAGTGAACGCATCAGTTCAATGTTTTCAGTACTGCAAGTTGCTGTGATTTTCACATCAAAAGTTCTTGCAAACTGTAGTAAAGCAGACCCAATTGCACCTGTGGCACCATTGATCAGGACTTTTTGTCCGGAATGAATTCCAGATTTAAGAATAAATGAATGTGCATAATGGGCACCTTCCAGACTTGCCACAGCCTGCGCGAAATCAATCTGCTCAGGGATGACAATGAGGTTGTCTTTTGGCTTCAAGGCCATGAATTCAGCTTGTGATTCCAGTCCCATATCTGTAAAACCAAAAACGCGTTGGTTGACCTGAAATGAATCAATGTCCTTTCCAGTTGCAACCACCACACCAGCGAAATCAGTACCCAGGACTCATTTTTCGGGGTTTCGTCAAACCTAGCATTAGGTGCATGATAAAAGGCTTTCCAGTCAAATTAGCACAATCTGTTCGGTTCACCGTGGTAGCAAAAATCCGTATTAGAACTTCGTTGTCCTTAAGGGTTGGTTTCTGGATTTCTTCAACTTTGATTACATGTGGTGAACCGTATGATCTTCGAATGGCGGCTTTCATGGGATTGTTAATTAGAAAAGAATCTTAAATCTTAAGATCGGTATTTTGAATTTATTTTAATAAAATGAGGGTTCATGATTTCACCTTTTATCAATTTAAATTGAAAATTTCAAGGACTCTTTGAAATCTTACTGAGAAACCCTAAGCCTATTTCTCGTCAAATACTTGCTTTCTAATTGCGGGCTTTCCATAAATCTCAATGGTAAACGTTGAGGATTTTATTCCCGAAGTGGGGAAAAACCATCACGAGTGCCAATCTGAAGGTTCACACTATTTTAAAAATTTCTGTTGCATTTTTAACAGGGAGTAAAAGAAGGTGAATTGAGTTCTTCTCTTGAAAAAAAACTAAATATTGGTTTAGGGCGGTCTTCTTGACTATTTTTGCTTCAGATTTAATGTAAAAGATTAAGTCGTTGTTTGAATTTTTATCCGTCTGGAGCCAAAATAAATCTAAAAACAAGTTGAGTCTCCTATGGAATGGCATTTGCGAAATTTATACTGAAAACCAAATACAATAAAATTGAAAATTATGAATGTTAAGATATTAGGTACAGCTGCTGCGGCACTTTTGATTGCGGTAAGTTGCCAGCCGAAGAGAGGCAGAAAATGAAGAAGTAGTCATGGAGGGAACAGAAATGACTGCTCCGGCAGCGATTTCAATTGAGAAATTCACAGATTCTCCGGCATATGCTTCGTCTTCTTTAACTCTCAAAAATCCTTCTAACACAACTATTGCAAAAGCTGGAGAAGTTGATTTTGCTTTTGACGTGAAGGACTACAATTTGGGTGAAGTAACTGAGCGTAATGGAATGGCTGGTAATTTGGCTAATTCTGATAAAGGTCAGCATATTCACTTTATATTGGACAATGAGCCATATTCAGCGCACTATGAGTCTGAGTTCAAAAGAGAAATGCCAGAAGGAACGCATTACTTGGTTGCTTTCTTGAGCAGATCATATCATGAGTCAGTAAAGAATTCCAATTCTTTTATTGCCAAGAAGATGGTTGTTGGAACTGCCAGTGATGATATGAATGTGGATTTCGACAAGCCAACGATGATTTACAGCCGTCCTAAAGGAGAGTATACTGGAGCAGACACGGAGAATCTATTATTGGATTTCTTCTTGTTGAATACTACACTATCTGAAGATGGGAATAAAGTAAGAGCAACTATCAACGGTCAGGAATTTATGATCACAGAATGGGCTCCTTATGTAATCAAAGGTCTTCCAAAAGGTGAAGTGACTGTGAAATTCGGAGATGCTTGATGCTCATGGAAACTTGATTCCAGGTCGATTCAATGAAGTAACCAGAACAGTGACTTTGAAAGACTAATTAGCACTAAAAGCCACCAAAGTAAAACTCCCTGTGATTCATTTCGCAGGGAGTTTTTTTTATGCGGTTTTCATAGCCTCGCCGGGTCGTAAGGTTTGAGGTATTTTTCTGACCTCCGAACTTTTGATTATTTGTTTTTTTTTCGCAATCAACACTAACCTATAGGATAAGAAAATGATGAAAGCCGTAGAATAGCTCAGACTATCTAAACAGGAAAATACGCAGGAATTAGGCCTTTGATTTTATCTATAGTCTCAGGCATAGAGAGTTCACTCATTCCACCAGCCAGCGTTTGCATGCCCGCCTCCATCGAAATGGGCTGCCGCTAAGGTGTTTACAGGATTTTCTTTTCCTTTCGATGGAAAGACATCATGATAATGCCATCGCGTTCAGAAAGCATAATGGCTACTTTCATTCCTTTGATGGATAGAGCAAGGTTGGCAAGACTGTCAGTATCTCCTTTTTTGTAATCATAGGTGGCCAATTCCTCTTTAGTCAAGGGAATAATAGCAACAGAATACTCATTCAAAATCTCCATCTTTTGGGACATTGCAAATCCTTGAAGTCTAAGTCTACTTGCTGTATTGGTATCGTTCAGGGATTCATGAATCAGATGATGTTTGACACCGGCAGCTAGCAATTTGGCAAGGACTTCATGAGTTCGTGGTTTGACGGAATTAAATCGAAAGCTACCTGTGTCAGTCAGAATTCCTACGTAAAGAGGAGTTCCAATTTTTTCATTCAATAAAGCTTCATTTCCTGACTGCTCAATTAACTCCACAATCAATTCTGCCGTGGAGGAAGCAGATGTTTCGGAGATCGTTAGAGAGGTGAATCCTTGCGGATCAATAGATGCTCCATCGAATCATGATAAGTGTGCAGGTGGCTGCTTCTAGCAAAACCTGCAAACTCCTTGCCCACTCGGTCCGTAGAATTATAGTCTAGGCAAAAAATTAAATCTGCGGCTATAAATGCTTCGGTGACCCTTTCTTGTTGCTTATCCATCGTGATGATGGGTGATAAGTCTAGGAAATGTAGAACATCAGGCGCGCTTTGTCAGGATGGCAGATAGTGGCCTTTTTCCCCAAGCTTTTCTATAAAATGCAATAGTCCCAAAGAGGAACCGACAGAGTCACCATCGCCTGATTTGTGGGCGGTAATAAGAATATTTGAAGACGCCAAGATGGCCGCCTCGATTTGTTTGAACTTATTCATGAAAGGGATTTGTTCTGCTTCTAAAGAACGAAAAGGTGAAATTCTTCTAGCCACAAAGGAACAAAAGAGAAGAGGAAAAATAGTGGTATTGTGTTTTTAATTCCCAGCTAGGCTATTTTCACCCACGAGGATTTATCCCAGATCGATAAGTTGATTAACTACTTTCTCAAATCTAAAATTTTCATCGACCGCGGTTAACTCTAATTTTTCAGGAAAAGTGTATAAATAGGAAATCAATTTCTTGCATCTGTTTGGCTTCAAACATCGCTTTTGTAATACTTCCTAACCCCGTTTTGGTATAGAATAATGAGTTTTTACAGCGCCATCGCGACAGAGTATATTTTCTGGCGTATTATTCTCTGTCTGGCAAGTTGGATTGAATAATCAATTCAATAAGTTCATTATAGATCTCCTCAGGCAGTTGACCAGTAAAATTCCCAAGGGCAGCTTGGCTGAGTCAATCTCATAAAAATTTTCATCCTTAAAATAGTTTCCAGAGAATTTCACTGTGCTATCCTCAGAAATCTCAGAGATATGCATGACAGGGCAATTTCCATAGCAAGTGGAAGTATGAAAAATTAGTTTGGTGAAGTTAAAAGTACTGTCAATAAAGGTTTTATTTTCTGGAGAACCGAAAGTGAATCCCAGTGCTTGCTTCTCAGTAGTACTGTTTTCTTTTTGATGAATTCACTATACCAAAAGTGAGCTGAGCAAGCAGTGTGAAGGTAATGCAAAAAGGCATATCGCATAGGAAAGAAATTAGTTTCAAGAAGATGACGAAAACTTTCGCTGGGTTTGCTACCTCAGTTAACTGTTTTTAACTCCATTCTTTTATCTTCAATTTCAGCTGCTAAAATTGCATTGATATCAGTTTTAGCTCCTAGTAATAAGTGTATCGAAGTTTCCGAATTCTCTAGCATTCCGATCAGTGATAGATCCTATTTTTTCTGACTTTTCAAAAAGAGAATTCTCTCCCGTACGCTAATTCCATCTTCCACTTCTCTGACCAAAATCACGTTTTTGATTTCCCTGCTTAGATCGATCCAATTGACGTAATCAGCATTCATAGTGATTGCTTGAAGACCTTTGGTTTTAGTGTAAAAGTTAATAGCTCCAGCTTGGCCATAATTGGCCGCAAATAATTACCGTGTATTCATCCGAAGGCGCTTTGGAATAAGCGAGGTCGACTTTTCTTCTGCCAGTTCTTTCCGCCCCAGCATATCTGCAAAATCCTGTGGCAAGTCATCAATTTCGCCATCTTCCCATCGGTTTTCCATCAGGTCAGGATGTCGGGATTGTACTCCTTTTAGGTATTCCGGATCTCCGATAGGATAGGTCATCGGCGCTGAGACTACAAATAGGCTAAATGGGAATAATCATCGCCACTGGCTTCAGGTACTTTCCCCAGCTTTTGCTTAGCACATGTGAAAGATAAATCAGCACCAAAAGCAAAGTGAATTGGGTACAGGCCGATTGCATAATAGTTTTTTGCCTTGAAAAAGGTAAATATGGCTAAGGTGAAAATGGTAGTCCAGAAGAATACCTGATACTTTCGAAACGGAGGATGTTTGAAATAAGAAACAAAAGCCAGAATCAACACGAAACTCGATCCGAAAAAGAAGAAAAATTGCTCTGTCAAAAAGTCCAATCGATTCACATTGACCAATTGATACTTGCTGAGCATTCGCATATGCCAAAGTACAGGGAAGTCGTTTTGCAATTGCCAAATCAGGTTAGGTAAGGCGATTAAAAAAGCCAAACCAAATGCTCCATACAAATTTGGGTTTTTGAAAATCTTCCGATCTGAAGTCAGAAATAAAGCTGGTATTAATCCAAAAACTTGAAAAGCGATGTTGTATTTGTTCAGAAAGCCAAACCCGACCCCAACTCCCAACCAATACAGCCATTTATTTTTACCCGTTTTGATATAAGAGAGCAAGGAATAGAACACAAAAGTCCAAGCCAGAATATCAAAGGAATTGGGTTGGAAAAGGATATTCAATCTTGCTAACGCTGAAAAGATCAGGCAAATCGCCGCTAAGGACTGTGCATACAAACTGCCTCCCAGTTTTTCAATTGCTTTCCAAATCAGGGTAATTGTCAGTGCCCCAAAAAGGGCCGGAAAGAACTTTACCCAAAACTCAGTATTGCCCAACAGGTAAATCAAGTAAGAAAACCAGGATGTCACAGGTGGGACCGAAATATATCCCCAAGCCAGATGATGAGCTTGATCGAGGTGCAGGTATTCATCCCGATGCAGGTCGTATCCAGAATCGATTAATAGGTATTGCACTACAAACTTGAGCAGGATGAAGCCGAATAAAAATAAGTTCCGTTGCGACATGGTATTGAAAAATGGTGGATGAGTTTGATCTTATATTCCTGTGGTCTGTGGCACACAGACCAAGGTTTTAGGTTTGATTGACGTGGCTTATGAAATGTTTATGAGTTTAAGGTTTAAATTCCTTCAGCCTTCTTATTTTATCTTTCTGAATTCGAGACTTACCCGTTAAAAATCAACTTAAAAGTTGTCCCTTCACCCTGAGTGGAACGCACTTCAATATTGCCTTTGTGACGTCGCATAATCTGTTTGGATAAACTCAAACCGATTCCAGAACCCTTGGATTTGGTAGTAAAGAATGGTATGAAAATCTTGGAGAGTGCTTCCTCTTCGATCCCTTTACCAGTGTCAGCTACTTCAAGTATTATTTTCCCAGCTTCATCAATAAATGCCCTTAGGATTATTCTCCTCACTTCAGAATCTTCCACAGCCTGAATAGCATTCTGAGTAAGGTTGATCAGCACTTGCTCGATCTGAGTTTGATCGCCAAATAGGATGAGTTCTTTAGGGTTAATTTCTTTGATCAATTCTATTTGATGTGTTTCTATCTGGTTTTGTAATAAAACCTCTAACTGGTGGAAAAGCTTTGCGATAGCAATACTGCTGAACTTTGGAGCAGGAATATGCGCCAAACTTCTAAAGTCAGATACGAAGCTGATTAGTCCTTGACTACGCTTTTCTATCGTACTAATCCCCATCAAATAATCCTCCATTTCAGAAGGGGTGATTTGCTCCACCTGTTCGATTTTGCTTTCCATTTCACCTTGGATTGTTCCTGCCAAAGAAGAAATAGGAGCGATGGAATTCATGATCTCATGAGTTAGGATTTTGACCAAATTTTGCCAAGCTTCCATTTCTTTTTCTTCGAGTTCGGACTGAATGTTTTGTAGGGAAACCAATTTGAATTTTTCGCCTCGCATCAATAATTCAATCACATAGACTGAGATCTGCATGATGCCGTCCGGATGGGCAATTTTGATCAATTCACTTCCTCCAGTACGGAGATTATTGATGGCCAGGTGTAGTTCTTTATTTATTCCTTCGATTTCCCCGATGTTTTTCAATTCCTCTACATCGAGAATTCGTTTGGCAGCAGTATTCACAATTTGAATTCCGCCATTTTCTCCAAAGGTGATAAGTCCTATACTCAGATGTTTGAATACTGATCTGAAGTATTGGTAGTTCGCTTCCTTCTCAGCTTGATCTTCTTTAAGCTTTGCGAGAATCGCGTTGAATTCTATATGCAAGTCATCCGTTTCTGTCCCATCAAACTTCACAGGATAGAGTTGGGAGTATTTATCCTGCTTGATGTTGTCGAGGAAAACACGCACTTTCTTGAAGGATCCTTCGGAATAACGGAGCAAATAGATAATTTGAAATACGACCAAAACGAGGAGTAGGGAAATCATAAAGACTCCCCAACTATCGATCATAGCGTAGGCAAGAAGAAAAAGAGAAGCTGCTAGAAAGGCGATTCTCCCAAGTAAGCCAACT
Organism: Algoriphagus sp. 10J20-15; assembly: GCF_055809615.1. Lineage (NCBI taxonomy): Bacteria > Pseudomonadati > Bacteroidota > Cytophagia > Cytophagales > Cyclobacteriaceae > Algoriphagus > Algoriphagus sp. 10J20-15. Next base: position 1,913 of record NZ_JBVVUG010000009.1, on the reverse strand, counting down.
TTATAGTCCATATTTTTCCAGCCTTCTATACAAGGATGCTCTGGTCAAACCAAGTTCCTTAGCTGCTTTAGAAATGTTACCGCCATTTTTATCAATAGCCCGCTGAATGGTTGTTTTCTCCATGTCGTCGAGATTCAATGTGACTGAAGTTGGTGCTTTGTCAGAAGCTGGCTTGGCAGAAAGGAAAAAGAAATCTCTTGAATCCAAAGTGTCACCTTCAGCCATAATGATGGCACGTTCGATTGCGTGCTGAAGTTCACGGATATTTCCAGGCCATCCGTAATGCTGCAAAAGGTCCATACCAGCGGTAGTAAAGCCAGTGAAGTTTTTGCGGTATTTCTGACTGTAACTTTTTAGGAAGTGATTGGCCAAAATAGGAATGTCATCCTGACGCTCGCGAAGTGGTGGTAAGAAAATCTCTACCGTGTTGATTCTATATAATAAATCCTGGCGGAATGCATTTTCAGAAGTGTTCTCGTGAATAGGCATATTGGTAGCACAGATCAGACGAATGTCAACAGGAATGGCTTTGTTGGTACCTATTCTAGTCACCTCTCTTCGCTGCAAAACAGTTAGCAGCTTGGATTGAAGCGGCAATGATAAGTTTCCGATTTCATCCAAAAATAAGGACCCTTGATCAGCAACTTCAAACCTACCAGCACGATCATCTTTGGCGTCCGTAAAAGCTCCTTTTTTATGTCCAAAAAGTTCTGATTCAAATAGGGTTTCGGTGATGGCACCCATATCTACGCCTACAAAAATCTCGTCCTTACGAAGAGATCTATCGTGAATTGCTCTAGCAATCAGTTCTTTACCTGTTCCGTTTTCTCCCAGTATCAAGACATTTGCATCGGTCTGAGCCACTTTATCAATAATCGAAAAGATATTCTTCATTGAAGCACTTTGGCCGATGATGTCGGTGTAAGGCTTCTTCATGTCCGTCTGCATCTGTTTTTGCTTTTTCTGCAGCTTGTCTACTTCGTTGTAGCTTTCTTTGAGCCGGATAGCAGCCGATAGGGTAGCGATCAACTTCTCATTTTGCCAAGGCTTTAATATAAAATCTGTCGCTCCTTCTTTTAGCGCTTGCACAGCCATTTCCACATCTCCGAACGCTGTAATCAGGATGACTACAGCTTTTGGATCTATCTCTTTGATTTGCTTCAGCCAGTGGAAACCTTCCTTTCCTGAGGTTGTGTCTTCACGGAAGTTCATGTCCAACAGGATCACATCGTAATTATTGTTGTTGACCAAAAAAAGGAATTCTACGTGGATCCTTTTCTATCATGACTTCTTTGGCGTGCTTCTTTAAAAGCATTTTGGCGGCAAATAATAAGTCTTCGTTATCGTCGATGATAAGAATCTTGCCTAAATCTTGAGTTTCCATAGGTTAATCGTTTCGTCTTGAGTCTGGCAAAATGATGCCAACCCTAATATAAGGCAATAGGATGGGTTTTTGAGGGGGGAGTGTTTTCCCAAAAGTGTACGCTTTTATACTAAAATCGGACATTAGTGTCGGATTTTCTCCCTTAATAGATTTTTGTAACTTTGTCCTTTACTAAAAAATAAGACTATGCAAGCTAAAAAAGGGGATGCAGTTCAAGTGCATTACACTGGAAAATTAGAAGATGGAAGCGTATTTGATTCTTCAGCAAATCGCGAACCGCTAGGATTTACCTTAGGCGACGGAAATATGATTAAAGGCTTTGACAACTCCCGCAGTTGACGGCATGAAGTTGGGCGAAAAAGTTACTGTAACAATTCCAGCTGCTGAAGCTTATGGAGAGCGCAGAGATGATATGATGATTGATGTGCCTATCGCACAAGTGCCGGCTGATATCAAGCCTGAAATCGGACTTCTCTTTGACTCTTCAGGGAGGAAATGGTCAGCCTATGCCAGTAACTGTTGTTGGTGC
>NZ_JBVVUG010000008.1:0-21824 GCF_055809615.1 Algoriphagus sp. 10J20-15 | reverse complement strand
AAAAAGGAAAAGAGATGTTTTCTTTAATATATTGGATGCCTTCTGGAGCGGCAATGACTGAGGCTATATGAATGTGTTTGGGTTTGCCATGGGTTAGGAGCGTGTTGATTGATTCCACAATAGATTTACCAGTAGCTAGCATAGGGTCAGCTAGGATTATAATCTTACCTTCCAAATTAGGGCTTGCATGATAGCCAAGGTGAACATTGATTTCTCCTGGTGAAGTCTCATCTCTAAATGCTCCGATAAACCCACTTTCAGCTTTGTCAAAATAATTTAAAAAGCCATTATAAAATGGTAATGAAGCCCTCATAACTGAGATGATTACCGGGTTTTGAGTTGCAGAAAGCACTGAAGTTGAAGTGAGCGGAGTTTCTATGTTCTCCTGGGAATACTCAAAAGACTTAGAAATTTCATAGGCAAGTATTTCACCCATTCGCTCTAAGTTTCTCCGAAACCTCATTCTATCATTTTGTGTGCGTACATCTCTCATTTCGCTTAGAAATGATTTGCCAAAGAAGGGGTGTTAGTTAAAACAAACATGCTGCGAAGATAAAATAAAAACCCGGCTCTTTTGGGGCCGGGTTTTTAACTAAGGAAAATTATCTCTATTTCACTTCAAAGCTTGGTCTTCTAGCTAATTGTCTTGCGTCAGCAGAGGATTTTTCCAATCAAACATTTTTATCATGTCCTGTAAATGGTAATTAGCGTTATTAATTACCTTTTGTTTAAAACTATTCCTCTTCAGGCTTTTGTTCTTCCTTCTTTTTAGGAGGCTCCACCAAATCTTCTCCCTTCAAATAAGTTGGAAGATTAAGTCCTGCCATGTTAAATAGTTCATTTAATGGAGGGACAGTCTTCATCATTCCAGATACAAAATTGGCGGTGGAGCCATTGCCATTTTCACCTTGCCCAGAATCCCAAACAGTAATTTTATCAATCTTGATGTTTTTGACAGCTTCAACCTGAGTTTTTACCAATTCAGGTAATTTCTCAATCAATAGCAATTGGAAGGCCTTGGTAGGATCTCCACCTGCTGCACTTACCACTTCACGGTAACCTTCTGCTTGTTTGGTCAATATTTCATACAGACCTTTTGCTTCCGCATCCATTTTGGCAAAGATCGCATCAGCTTCGCCTTTTGCCTGTTCTCTGATTCGCTCTGCTTCTGCTTGGGCTTCTATGATCGCACGTTGTTTGGCGATTTCTGCCGGTACGACAATGTTAGCATTTTCAGTGGATCGTTCTCTATCCGCTCTAGCTGTATTCAGCTTTTTGCGCCGCCAAATAGGCTTCCTCTAACGCTCTTGCGCTTTGTACTTTTTCGGATGCTAAGGCAATTCTTAATGCTTCAGCTTCTTTTTCTCTACGTTGTGCGTCAGACTGAGCAATGGAGATTTTAGCTTCGTTTTCTCCTTTGATAGCAATGGCATTTGCTTCGGAGGTTTTAACCCTCGTGTCTCGCTGTGCTTCTGCTTTACCTATACTCTCATCTTTTGCAGCTTCCGCAATGCTGACCTCGCGGTTTTTGTTAGTAATAGCAATTTTTACATCACGGTCACGCTGGGTGTCTGCTATCTGCACATCCTTCTCACGGTCTGCGAGGGCCTTTCCAGTTTCACCGATTTTCTCTTGCTCTGCCACAGAGATTTTAGCTTCATTGATTGCTTTTGCGGCAGCTTCTTTACCAAGTGCTTCAATGTATCCAGACTCATCTTTGATGTCCGTCACGTTGACGTTGATCAGTTTCAAGCCGATTTTCTTCAATTCGCTATCTACATTCTTAGAAATGCTCTCCAAAAATTTATCCCGATCAGAGTTAATTTCCTCGATGGTCATTGTAGCAATCACCAATCGCAATTGGCCAAAAAGGATGTCCTTTGAAAGCTCCTGAATCTGCTCATGAGCTAAGCCTAAAAGACGCTCAGCAGCCGTATTCATCGTGTCAGTGTCTGTAGAAATAGCAATCGTAAATCTACAAGGGACATCTACGCGGATATTTTGACGGCTTAGCGCATTAGTCAAATTAGCTTCGATGGAAATAGGCTTCAGATCTAGGTAAGCATAATCCTGACTGACCGGCCAAATAAATGCTCCACCTCCATGAATACAGCGTGCAGAGGTACCTCCGGTTTTTCCATATACCACTAGGATTTTGTCAGATGGGCAGCGCTTGTATCTTGAGACAAGCGCTACAAGAATAGTCACAAATGTGACAATCGTCGCGACGACGATAAGAATTAAAGGATCCATAAAAGAAATAAGTTAAAGCTTTTCTACGATGAGGATATTGCCACTTTCTACCCGTTTGATCTTCACTGTGGCGTTAGTTTCAATTTTGTCTTGCTCGGTCATGGCATCTATTTCCCGCACAGATCCATTCAGGCTTACCATGATTTTCCCTTTTCCCTGCATTCTCCCAGGTATAGCCAGATAGACTTCTGCGATTTTGTCCAGTGTTTTTTCTAACCTAAAAGTATTGTCTTCGCCGAGTTTTTGGATTTGCTTGATGATGAGAAAAAAGAAATAAACAAAAGCAAAACCTACCGCTAAACTTAGCAGGATAAGCAGGGTTGTATTTGGAATAAGCTTGTAAAATGAGATGCCAGTCCAGCTAAAACCAAGCAAGAAATTAACTAGATTTCTAAAGGAAAACATCTGAAAAGGTGCATCTGCACTATCCAGGTCTCCATCGAAGTCTGCTTCCAGTCCATCCGATCCTCCAGATCCTACGAAAGTCAAAATAGTCTGAAGTACAAAAATCAACGATACTGGTATGGCGATATACCAGAACATTTTGAGCTGCGGATCTAATCCATCTAAAAATTCCATGTCATTTTGAGTTAAGCCTATCAAAGGCATGCTCAAAATATTAAAAATTCTCTAATTACTAATCTTTTATTCTAAAATAGCTAGGTGTTGAATTACTGATTTGGTCGGAAGCATAATTCTATTTGGTAAAAAAAATCCCCAGAGGATTTAACTCTGGGATTTTTATTCTTCCTAAGTATCACACTGTACAGTTTTTTCGAGTTTACTGAGATCAAAACCTTTCTTCTCGACTCTCTCCAAGATCTCATCATAAATTACTGGATCCATTTCTTGAGTTCTTGATAAAATCCAGAGGTAATCTCTATTTGGATGACCAACTACAGCGTAAGAGTAATCTTTTGCTAAATCTATGATCCAATATTTCCCTTTAAAAGGCCAGAAGAACTGAACTTTTAGCTTGGCATTTCCTGATCCATCTTCCACAAAAGCTTTGGCTGTGGAGGTTTTGATTTTCCCTTTCTCTGGAAGATTACAGCTATTTTCCACACTGATTGTACCGTCAGCGTTTGGTGTATAAATAGCTTTGGTGCAGGTACATCCTTTTTGGAATGATTGAGGGAAAGAGGCAATTTCGTACCATTCACCTGCATATTTTTCAAGATCTACATAAGGAACTGTTTCTAGGTCTTGGGCATGGCTGTTTTGCGATAAAAACAGAAGGCCAGCTGCCGCTAAAACAGGCAATGCCAGCGCTACTTTTTCTGATTTGTTGAAGGTTCTCATAGTGGTTGGTTTAGTTTAATTTAAATGGAGCGGTTTCTCTGTTTTTGTAGCCATGAATAGTGATGGCGATGAAAAGCACTCCTGCCCCAACGAGTGCTGTCCATTGTGAACTTGGGATATTGCCCCAATGCCTAACGGCAATTGCGATTAATGCCCAGACACCGACAGAAGCAAACTCCCGAAGGTTTCTCGTGGCGATCATAAATAGATTTAGAACAACGGCTACGATTATCATGGCAATTGCCCAAGTTGCCTCGGGTATACCACCAGTCCACCCAGTTTTGGCTAGATAAGCTGAAATATTGGCGATCGTAGCGACAGCAATCCATCCGCTATAAAGTGCGATAGGCCACCAAAGCCAGAAGATAATTGGACGCGGTGCATTCCAACGTTCCATGTTAGTATTCAAAATCGTAATGATCAGCGACAATAAAATTCCGAGCATGACAATCACGCTAATTCCTGTATGTTCCATCAGCCACATGTAGATCCAAAGCCCATTTCCAATGTTTGCCATAATGAGATAGGGCCCCAGTTGGGAGAGGAAGTCAGCGTCTTTTTCATCATTAAAAGCTCTCCGAATAAAGAAAATAGCCTGTGCAAGCAAGGCCAAAAAGATCAATCCCCAGATAGAAAATGCATAGCCTGCTGGAGTGAATAGGTTTTCATAATCAGCACTGAGTGAGCTGACTGTATTGCCATTTAATCCCTTAGTATTTACCCAATAATTCCAGAATATTACTGCGACCAGGACGGTCATGTTCAGGATAGCATAAACTTTATGGGAGCTTTTCATCTTCTTATTTCTTAATCGGTTTAAGCTGCTGCAATAACGTTGGAATGAGTTCGGTGACAGTTGGATGAGTTTGTACAGAATTCATAAGTGTTTTATAGCTCAGTTTTCCATACATAGCGGTCAGAAATGTTCCAATGATTTCATCTCCACCTGTTCCAAAAACTGCTGCTCCCAGGATTTGTTCTGAGTCAGCATCCACAATTACCTCCATTTTTCCCTGAGTTTCTCCTTTTTCTTTTGCTCTGGAAATATCACTCATCGGCATTCTGGCAAAAAGTAAATTCTTTCCAGTTTCCTTTGCTTGCGCTAGTGTCATTCCTGCACGTCCAAGGGGAGGATCAATGTATAAGGCATAATTCGTAATTCGATCGTCGAGCGTTCTAGTCTTATCCCCAAAGAGCTGATTTTCCATTATCTCGTAATCGTTATAGGATGTATGGGTAAAAGCACCTTTTCCATTGCAATCTCCCAAAGCATAAATTCCTTCGATATTTGTCTCCAAAGTTGGACTTACTTCAAGGTATCCTCTTTGTGTAAGTTTTAATCCTGCTTTTTCTGGTTTCAATAGATCAGAGTTGGGCATCCTCCCAGTTGCAATCAATAAATGAGTGCCGCTGATTTTCTTGTCTTTGCCACCTTTCTGAAAGGATACGGTTATACCCTCCGATTTTTTATTTTTTCCTTTGAGGCAATTTGCACCGCAAATCACTTTTATGTTTTCATTTTCTAAAACTTCCCGAACTTGTTCGGAGGTATGCTGATCTTCTTTCGAAATCAGGTAATCACCCATTTTCCCAGAACGGTAACCTTCGAGCCCAAGCGTTTGAAAATTTGCGCAAACTCTAATCCTATATAACTTCCACCAATTATTATCAGGCTTTCTGGCACCTTTTCAAGCTGCAGAATGGAACTATTGGTAAGATGATCAACGTCCTCAAATCCTTCCGGAATTCTTGCTCTTGCTCCTACATTCAGAAAGATTTTATATGATTTCAATACTCGAGAACCAACTTTTATTCTGGTTTTGTCCAAGAAAGTAGCAGTACCTCTGACCATCGATATTTGAGGAGAGTCTACCAGAGATTTTCTTATGCCTAGCCTAGACTGATTGACAAGCTTGTCTTTTCTTTTTTTGATTGACTTTAGGTTGACTTTGGTCGATTTGGGAACTTCGATTCCCAGATTAGGAGCGTTTGATATTGCCCAGGCAGCCCTTGCACTCGCCAGCATCAAGCTTTAGTCGGAGTGCAACCTGTATTGACGCAAGTCCCGCCCAAAGTTCCTTTCTCTACGATCGCTACTTTCCCATTTTTCCTTTGGCCAGCGCCAAAGCAAGGGGATTTCCTGCTTGACCAGAACCAATTATAATGGCGTCAAAAGTTTCTACTCTGTCTTCAATCATATGCTAAAAAGTTTGATGGATAAACTTTGATTCTCTAAAAGTTACAAACAGAAAGCCAGACACAAAAAAAGGAGTCTGATATCCAGACTCCTTTGATATATGCTAATTTATATCCCTAGATTTTTGAGATAATCCAGCTGCGCACATTTCCATGAAACTCGTTGATAGCCTTGGTGTGAAAATAAGGGTAAATGACCTTGTCGCGAAACCAGGATCCGCTGCGGTAGAAGGTTTTATGAGAAACTTCCGTTTTTCCGTCAGGCAGCGAATTAAATCGGATAAACTGAGAGCCTTCCGATTTGGAGTTCTTCAGGTAGCAGATTCTGATCAGCTTTTTCTCTTTGTCGATTTCCATCACTTCATGGCCTACCTGAAGTTTTACAGCGCCGTTGAACACATGCAAATTCAAAATGAGGACTTGCCCTTCACCCATTCCATCGGTATGAACCTGTCCGGGAAAAACTTCTTCGCCGGTTTGTCTGGAATACAATTGATGGAAATGTATCATTTTGCCGCTCCAAGCCTGCTCTGGTGAAATATTCACATAGCTATCCCAAACTGTATCGAAATCCTGATCATACAGATATGTCTCTAGATGTTCGTGATAATTGGGATCAGCTTCCTGATAGCAAATGGAGTTTAAATTCGCAAAATCTAATTCTGAATTACGGCTCTTCTTTTCGGTGGTTTCTTGCATGAGGTATTACTATTCGTTTTTGCGAATTAGTTTCAAAGAAAACAAATGTCCCTCTATCGAACAATCCTTTGGTGATAAGAGGAAGAACTGATTGGTCGATAGTAATTTTTTGAAGCAGTCAGGAGACTACATTGCCATAGTTTCAAGCTCGCCTGGCGTCCGATATGTCTGAGGAATTCAACAAAATGAGTTGTGTCCTTTGGGCAATCCTCCTTGCTCACCGTGGTTAAAAAAGACTTTCAGAAAAAAAGGGGCTTGTTACAGCCCCTCTCAATTTAAAATGCTCTTTCTTTCAGGTGTTCATCCAAATCGATCTTATCAATTCCTTTAGACATCCACTTTGGAGCCTCAGCTCCTTTGAGGTGATGATCAAAGAATTCCATCATGCGAACTGAGTAATCTTTTCTGTTTTCCAGTTTACCCAAACCGTGATTTTCTCCTTTGTATTGAACCAAAATCACTGGCTTTTTCAACCTTCGTAAAGCAGAGTAATACTCTATTCCTTGAGTGAAATCCACCGCTCCATCTTTATCATTGTGCAACATCAAAAGAGGAGTAGTTACGTTCTTCACATGATATACTGGGCTATTTCGCTCGTAGGACTCCCAGTTTTCCCAAGGTCCTCCGGTAAATCTACCCTGAGAAGCTTCGAAGATCGACATATTTCCACCACCGGAATTCCAGTAAATCAGATCGTACATGGAAATCATGTTGGTCAGCGGCGCTCCAGCAGCAGCGGCTTTGAACATATCAGTCTGGGTGATCAGGAATGCAGTCTGGTAGCCACCCCAAGAATGCCCATGAATCCCGATGTTTTCTGGATCGATTACTCCAGTTTCGATCGCGGCTTTTGCGCAGGAATCACACACCAAACGGCTGACATTCCCGGATCATCCATGGTATAAACAATATCTGGAATAAATACGGCAAAGCCATTACTCGTATAAACGTTCGGGTTCCAACCAGTTCCGCTGAATCCAGGGTTTGACCAATTATGCCGAGTCTGTGATAGCTTTTCGTAATAGTAAACTACCGTTGGATATTTCTCCCCTTCCACATAATTGGATGGAAGGAAAAGTGCTCCTTGCAGTTTTTCACCTTTGTCGGACACATAATCAACCAAACGAGTGCCTGCTGACCAAGTGTATTTGCTTGCATCTGGAGCACTATCAGTCACTTTTATTGGGGATGAAAGAGATGCATCTGCTGTGAAAATTTGAGGCGGAGAATTGAAGGTTTCACTGCTAAAGAAATATACATCAGCATTCTCAGCTTTTCTCAAAGAACCTATACTTGCATCTTCCCAAACCAATGCTTTAGCACCAGGCTCCAAACCTTTTTTGGAAGCATTGATTACGGCAATCCCACTTTTCTTAGTCCACTCACCGTAGATTCTCATGTAAAGTGGTTTGCTTAGATTAATGCCTTTTTCATCGCGATCTAGCGAAAAACGGGTACTGATATCTGATTTGATCAGTTCTGCCATTTTGGGTCAGATTTACTGCTTTTGCTTTGCCAGTTACTGGCACTTGCCAGATGTCCCAGCCGTCATTCAATAATACGTATTGACTGTCGCTACTCCATCCCAAATAGCCCTCCAACGGCTTTTTGACATTGTGATCGTCATCTTCATTCACGAAAGAAACTGGCAAGCCTGCCGTCAAATTCATCTCTTCTCCAGATGCGATATCATAGCTGTAATAGTTGCCATCATAGCCATAAATCAACTTTGTACCATCCGGTGAACTACGAGGATATGAAGAATAGCCCGGAAGGTAGAAGTTGGTGAAAAGCGTCTTCTTCTCACCAGTTTTTAGGTCTACAATATAGAAGTCACGGTAATTCTGTCCATCCAGATTGCTTTGTAGTTCATAGGCTTGGTTGTCTGATCCAATCGCATATTTTTCCTTGTCAAGAATGCTCAAGTCCCGCATAGTGCTGTCCTGAAGCTGAATGTGCTTTCTTGCAGCCACATCGTACATAGCATAGAGGCTGTAGTTCTTATCCTGATTTTCCAGTACTTGTTGACGGGATTGAAGTCGGCTATCGTTCCAGTGCCAGATAGTCATATCCGGGGTGTCAGCATCTTTTTCCTTTGGACTTACCTTCCCAGAGTCTAACTTCGAAAGTGCTTTCTTCAAATCAGCAATTGAGCTCATGGATGTGTCAGCCATGATTCTTTTCATGGCTTCAGCCTCTGCCATCTTCACAGAATCCTTATCCAATTCTTTCTTTACCTCTTCTTTTTTGGCTAAAACCAAAGGGTGTATACCATAGAAAAGTCTGTTCAAATCCTCTGACCACATCGGACGGCGATTAGGACTGATCGTATATTCTTTTGAAAAACCAGTGGAATCTTTTGCTGGATCATAAACGGTCACTTGAGGACTGCTTAGGTTTTTTACGCCCACTAATTTTCCCTGGTCTTGCTTATACTTTTTGTCTTTGACCATTTTTAGCGCTGCAAAAGCATCGCCTTTTTCAGTCCCAATTTATAGACTTATAAGCAGCTTTATCTGAATCCAACACGCTTGTGCTATTGTTGGTCATGTTCAGGAGGTAAATGCCATTACCTGATTCATTCGCAGCATCGACTGTGTATGCTAGGTAGTTTCCGCTTTTATTGAAAGAGAACTCAGCTACATTTCCTAGGTTTTGCGCTTTTTTGGTATTGAGGTGATAGATTAAAAGATCTGAGCCTTTGGCATCTCCTCCTCCATCTTTTGTTAGGTTAATCGCAAGGTGAGTAGAAGCTTCTCCATTGAATGAGAAATTGCTCACATTTTCAAAGGTTTTTTTATCTTCTTTATCGGTTGAGCCTAGTTTCATTAGCGTAACCTTATCATGAAGTGGTTTTCCTTTAGATTTTTTATTAGCCTCCTTTTCCTTAAAAGTCGGATATTCTTTAAACGCGATCCACTTGCTATCCTCGCTAAATTCAATGGAAGGGTAGGAGGTAAATCCGATTTTAAAAGTCTGTGTGGAGTCGGGATCACTTACATATTGAAGAATTACTTCTCCGTCAGCTTCCAGAGCTGTCATTCCGTAGGCCACCCATTTGCCATCTGGAGAGATTTTGAAGGTTCCACTATTCATGGATTTCCAGGTAGGATATATCCTTCCAGGAAATGGGCTTAGGGGTTTCGTCTTGAGCATTTGCCAGGTGAAATACCAAGCAAAATAGCCAGAAAAAGGTAAAGAGTTTTTTCATGTGTTTATAGTTTTTTTTAAAAGGTCGGATTGAATTTCGCATTGTTTAAGTCATTTTGGAAGTGTGGACTGATGCATGCTCGATTTCAAGATGAATTTTATTTAGGACTGTAAAATAAGTTTTTTTGAAAGAACTCGTTTGTCAAGGGAATAGTTGAAGTCTTAATTGTGGTGAAAATTGATTTTGCGCTTTTATTGAATTCAAAAAAGTATTGAACATTGTAGGTTACGATGATCAATTGAGTTGAAACAATTAAAATCATTTATTAGGGGAGTAATTTCTTATGGTGTTTTAGCAAAGTCTCATTCACTAGAGTAAGTTTTTCTAAGTAAGTGTTTTTGTTGACCGTTACAGATTTGATTCTTGGGTCTTTTTGTAATTTTAAATAGCGAAGACCATTTATTTCTAGTTCGTATATTGATCTAGCAATTTGTTTCTCAATTGTATCTTCCACAAAATATATTCTAAAATCGTAATTTGGAGCGATGTGATAATGTCCCTTTTCTAGCCCAAAACAATCGAACTTTAAAATTTCTTGATTAAAGGCCTTTAGAATTACTGCTGGGCCGGTACCTATTGAAAGAGATTTCCAGTACACTTGAAAGAATAAATCATCTTGAATCGTAATAATTTCTTCGTCCTCATGTACTACAAGTTGAATTTTTGGCTTTGAGAATAGTCCTGTCTTTCTCATTAGCAGAATTAAGATCTTTTTCATTTTTAAAGAGAAATTTTAATATTTATTAGTATATAAATCCGCAATAGCACCAGTTAAGGCCTAAAAGCGACTTATGATTTGGGAATAGTTGGCATTTAGGCCACTTCGGTCATCGGTTTTCCGTTTTGTGAAGCAAAGAAACTATCGCTACTAGCATCTTTGAGGATAATCATACTTATTAAATTTCTACCCATAACTAAAAAGGGCTAATGCACGGTATTTTTCTAGTTTGATACAAAAATGAAAAGAGCTGTTTTATTGATTTTTTTCCTACTTCAAGCATTTGGTGTGATTTACACCAAGTTCTCCCATCTCGATTATTTTGGTTGGATTCCTTATGATGAAATTTCCTTTTATCAAATAGAGGTGGTAATTAATGGAGAAAAATTGAGCTTAGAACAAGTTAGTGATCGATATAATTTAGCAAATCCTGGTCAGGAAAACAGGAATATTTATCATATTTTTTCTCAGATTTCTCAGTACGAGCGCACTTATGGGGTGTGTGATTCTGCGCAAATAAAAGTGATATATAAGGTAAATGGCAAGGAGGAGGAAATGTGGGGATTTTAAAAATAGACAAAAGTCAAAATGACCTTTTCTTGAGCACTGCTCGACTTTTGTTTGTAGCAAGGATGCTTGTACTTTATTTGCTTTTAATTAGAAGGACGAAGCATATTCTTCCGCCATTCTTACCCTTCCTCGAGTCCTTAGATATTTTTAGATATTTTTTGTGGATTTACCCACTTTTAGACTTGGTTTATTGGATTTCGTTAGCAGCTATTTCGTTCGGGTTCAAGTTTCGGAAGTTTTCAATCATTCTATCTATCTTAGTTGTTTTTCAAATCCTTTCCTCCAAAGGTCAATATTCCACCAGTTTTCTCTATTCTGGCTGTATGTTTTTTTTGATTGGGATGTTTCGTCCTGGACTAGAATGGGTTTTTAGGGTACAGATTGCTCTTTTATATTTCGGTGCTGGCTTGAATAAGTTGTTCGACACAGACTGGTTGTCTGGTCAATATTTCGAAAATTTTATTTTAAATATTTATCCAAATGCTCTTAATCTGACAATGTTTAATTGGTTCGGTGAACGGTTATTTGCCCAGATTTTATCCTATTCTGTGATAGTATTTGAACTGATTTTGGGTTCTTGGGCTATACTAGGCAAAAAACAAGTTCAGTTTGTTTTTTGTATCATCATTTTTCACTTGGGAATTTTAGTTTTTACTATGGGAAAGCTTTCTATTATTTACATGTACTTAATGACATTCACCAGTCTTCTTGTTTTTCCAATTCGAATAAAAAATAGAACTTATTCTAGAGTTTTATAAAAAATTTGAATTTTAAAACAATTTTCAATTCTTTAATAGCTATAAATACGTTTTTCAAATATAAATTATAGTATCTTGTTTGACCAGAACCCTTTCTGGTTTAACAATCTGATCTTTTGAATTAATTAAACAGCAATTATTTTTTATGAAGGTAGAAATTAAAGAATCCCGCTTGGTTGCTGGAAGTGAAATTGATGGAGTTGTCTTAAGGAAACTAACAGAAAATGTTGATTACCGGGGTAGTTTCACTGAAATTTTTAATCATCGATGGAATCTAAATTTAAATGCAGTCCAATGGAGTCTAGTCAAGTCTGAGGCTAATGTTTATCGAGGGATGCATTTTCATAAGCGCCATGATGAATATTTTTGCCTTATTCAGGGGAAATGTGAATTGGGCCTAAAAGATATGAGATCTGATTCACCGACGTACTTGGAATGGTCAAAGTATGAGTTGTGGGCGGAAGATTTGGCAGCGTTGATATTCCCTAGAGGATTACTTCATGGGTGGTATTTTCCAGTTTCTTCTGTACATGCCCAGTCAGTTTCTGAATCCTATGTAGACTATGGAAAAGATGATAACTGGGGCGTGGTATGGAATGACCCAGACTTAGGGATTCCTTGGTCATTTGATAATCCGCAGGTGTCTCTTCGGGCTGGTGATTTTCCGGATCTAGATTCTTTTAAGAAAGCGATAGCGCCTTTTTGATTTTCTTAAGAATCTCTGTGAGCGCCTGATCAGGAGTCCTTCCTTTAATCAAAATTGTTTGATTCCTTTTCCAGAAATTATATCCTGACATCATTTCATTTAGAGCTTCTTCTTTTTTCAATTGGAAAATAAAGTCGTCTTTCATAATTTCTTCCCACCTGATTAATTCTTCTTTTCTTTCGATAGAGGACATTCCTGGATGATCCCCACGCTTGAACCAGAGGACAGTTGGCTTCAATCCACAATAAGCTCGGCAATCTGATTGCTTCAAGAACTGGTCCCACATATACCTATCTGTATACCAATTATCTGGGGTTGTCCTCCATCCATATGGTAGTTTTTTATAATAATCAAGTCGATGGCCTACACAGGAAAGTAGCCATGAGGAGGAGTCCCAGCTATCTAAGTTTTTAGTCCCGTATATCATTCCTTCTTTTTTCTCTAGCATTGTGTAATTAAGGGTCGAAGCAAAATCGAAATGGCTTAAATACAGGGCTAAAGTTTCAAGATGATCAGGTAAAAGTAGATCCCGGTCACACAGATAGGATATATAGTTGCCCCTAGCTTCTTCCATCAATACCATGTGTCGGTTTTCCTCGCCCCTTCGAGGATGTTTTGGAAAGTTAAAAAAACGGACTCGAGAATCTTTCTCTACAAACTCTTGGATGACTTCTTTTGTGAAATCATTTACTCCGTCACCAATGATCAAAATTTCAAAATCCTGAACAGTTTGCCTTAATACACTTCCAATAGAATGAGGTAAAATCAACCCCCGATCAATTGATGTTGGTATTACCACTGAGAACTTCACTTGTGATTTACTCATTAAGTGCTATTTTTTTTAATTTATCAATGATACGAATCACCTGTACTCCCTCTTCTAAGTTTGTCAATGGTGGAGATCCTCCGGATAAATAGGCAATAAAAGATTTCAGTTCTTGTTCTAAAGGGGAAGTGGTGTCGAATTTCCGTTGCTCCAGTCTTATTTCATCAGGTTTGGATCGATCGTTTCCATGATAAATCTCGATGTAATCTACTTTTTCATTTTTTAGAACCACCACACCCTTTGTGAAATGAAGCCGAACTTCTCTTCTTTTATCCGCA
This sequence comes from Algoriphagus sp. 10J20-15, assembly GCF_055809615.1. Taxonomy (NCBI): domain Bacteria; kingdom Pseudomonadati; phylum Bacteroidota; class Cytophagia; order Cytophagales; family Cyclobacteriaceae; genus Algoriphagus; species Algoriphagus sp. 10J20-15. The sequence goes on along the minus strand of NZ_JBVVUG010000008.1, from coordinate 8,307 downwards.
TAACGATTGGAAATTTCCATTACACAAGGGATTTTATCACCTAGGAAGGCTGTCATTCCACGCTGCATGCCATTGTATTCTTCTACCACGGCAGCTTTAGGCTCTGGAAAATATCCCAGCAAACAATATGCGATAGTGATATCGTGCGGAAGTAACGTCCAAACAGAATCCACATCAGACCTTGGACTAGTCCAATTACATCGGTTGGATTTATAAAAAACCAGCTCTCCGAGTTCTTGACTTTTTACCAAGCTAGATAGCATTTGCACACCTGAGTGATAAAGCCAATTGTGCATGACAAAGATCTGACTTCCATTGATTTTAAGTAATTTATCTGCTTCCTCGATATTACAGGTAATAGGCTTTTCGACAAATATTGGTGCTCTGAGCCTGGTAATACTTTGTATCACTTCAAAATGTGTAATGGCAGGGGTGGAGATTATCCATCCTTTGGGCACAAAGTCATCAGGTCTGATTTCAAAAACAGCTTTGGCTCCCATTTCTAGTGCTTTAGCTCGGTTAGAATCTGAGGTGTCAATTACAACTACAGCTTGCTTAAGTTTAAGTAGATCCCTTAGGATATTTCTCCCCCAAATTCCACAACCGATTAACCCAATTTCAGTTTTCATTAGTAGTAAACTTCAATAGTTAGTCTTTGGCTATTAGTTAGTACTATACACCACTTTTCCTCCCACCACAGTCATCGCTACTTTCGCATTTAAAATCTCATCCTCCGGAACTTCCATGATGTTCTTATCGAAAACTGTAAAATCAGCAGCTTTTCCTACTTCAATAGAACCTTTGAAATCTTCTTCAAACTCAGCAAAGGCACCATCTAAGGTATAGGATTTCAGAGCTTCGGAACGAGTCATTTTTTGGTCTCCTTCGTAACCTCCGTCAGGTAACCCTTGCAATGTTTTACGAGTGACAGAAGCATAAAAGGAAGGTATAGGATCCACAGGCTCTACTGGCGCATCCGTTCCGTTTGTGACTACAGCTCCTGATTGCATCAGTTTCTGCCAAACATAAGCACCGTCGATAATTCGTTTTTCTCCCAATCGATCTATTGCCCATGGACGATCAGAGCTTAAGTGAATAGCCTGCATGGCTGCAATCACACCCAATTCGCCAAACCTTGGAATATCGTCAGGATGAATATGTTGGGCATGCTCGATGCGGAACCGCAGTTTTTTGGTGTCTGGATAGTTTGCAAAAGCAGCTTCATAACGATCAAGGATCTCTTGATTTGCGCGGTCTCCTATGGCGTGCGAGCAAACTTGGAAACCTGCAGGAATTGCTTTCTCGGAAACTTCAGATACCACCGACATCGGTAAGGTCTCATGACCACGGTGATCAGGTCTATCAGAGTAGTCTTCCAATAACCAAGCACCGCGATTTCCCAACGCACCGTCACAGTTCAATTTAATAGAACGAACTGTAAGCATATGATCTATGCTATCGATCATTGGTCCTCTCTTATACCATTCATCCAGAAGCGCAGGTTGCGTGCCTGTGAGCATCACATATTGGCGCACGGTAAGCTTTCCTTCGTTTTTGAATTTTTGGATTAAGTCAATTACATTTTGACCAGACCCAGCATCGTGAAAACTGGTGATTCCTTTTTCATTCAATTCTTTTAAAGCCAAAGTCAGAGCCTCTTCTGCTCTTTCTGGGGTCTCTGCAGGTATCAGTCTAGCTACTAGACCAGATGCTCTTTCGGATAATATTCCAGTAGGATTTCCCAACTCATCGAGGATGATTTCTCCGCCTTCTACTTCTCCTGGTCGCTCACCTTTCAGATTGCTAATTCCCGCAAGTTCAAGCGCTTTTCCATTTGCAAAAGCTGCGTGACCACTCGCGTGTCTCAGAAACACAGGATTGTCTGGTGACACTTCATTCAGTTGATCATTAGTCTGAAAGCCTTTGACTAATTTTTTTGGTTTCTCGATCCATTTGTCTTGATGCCAGCCACGACCAGTGATCCAGTCTCCTGGTTTGGCTTTGGCAACTGCTTCTGCTACTTTCTCCACCAGTTCATCATAGGTTTTGACATACATAAGATCCAGTTCCAGCTTATTATAGCCGATTCCCATCAAGTGCGCATGGGATTCGATGATGCCAGGAGTCATTGTTTCACCCTGTAAATCGATCACCTCAGTGTTTTCAGCTTTGTGTTTTTCGATTTCTTCAGTTGTACCTACGGCTAAAATCATCCCGTCTTTCACAGCGACTGCTTCAGCTGTGGGTTGAGCTTCATTGACTGTGTAAATTATGCCATTTGTAAAAATTAGATCGGCTGGTTCAGCCTTTTCCGATGAGCAAGAAATGAGGAAAATCCCCAAGATTGCGAGTAAGTATATATTCTTCATGGATTTATATTATATCCAAATCTACCCTATTTCACCTAATCCGAAAAGCCTCTCAAGTAATTAGCGTATCCAGATTTTGCGGGATTCTCTGAATTTACCTTCAGATTCAAAGATCAGAATATACAGCCCAGGAGATAAAAAGCTTGCTTGGATTTCCACTTCAGTGTTGGCTGGAATAGAAATGTCACGTAGGAGTTCTTGTCCAAGTGAATTGACTAAAGTACCAGTGGAACTCTTATTCGTTAGTACTTTGATGGGCCCATCACTGGGGTTGGGGTAAACTATGATTTGATATTCGTCTTCGTTAGGATTGGATTCTGCTGTGGAAGTTAGATAGATCAAACCCCCAGCCCTAGTCCCCACAATCAAATCGGTGGTACCCTTGAAAGTATCTGAAACAGTGGTAATCCAAGTATTTCTTCCCAAGCGCGTAGGGAAATATTGATCTCCAATTTGGATTAATACTTCCGAAACCGTAGCCGATTGCATGAAGTCCTCAATTTTGCTCATTATCCCATTTTGATCTACAGTATAGAGATCAGGATTTGTTTTTTGCACTACGGCAACACTTAGATTTCTATTGGCGGGATTGTCAGCAAATCCTAAGAAATCCGACTCCAAGATTGATGCGGTATAATTGGAAAAATCAACGGTATATAAATCCAAGCTACCATTTTGCGAAGCGACAAGCATATGATCTTCATTATCGTAATAGAAGAACTGCAGGTAATCTCCTCGTTGCGGTTGATATCCATCCAGTGTAATTGGCTGATATTCCAGGTTTTCTATCTCAAAAAGTAGCTGGGTTGGGATGCTCCCTTGTCTTGAGATTCCTGTGATCAGCTGGTGAACTCTGTTTTCTTTATCCCTGTAATATAATTTTTGGGCATCAATGAGTTTTAGGTTTTCAAGGGACTCATTGAAAATATCAACATAGATAAACTTTTCGCTTTCCAGAGAAAACATGGATTCTGTGGCAATAACTTCTCCGTTTTTCAGCCTATTTGAAATGATTACTAAGTTGCCGTTTGCACTGGATCCAATGTGGAAAGGCTTAGTGTTTTCTCCCAAGTCAATCATCTGATTTTGCAAGAACTCAAAGTCAGTATTTCCCTGTGCATCAATTTTCACAATTGAATTGGAAAAATCAATCCCGAAATTGGAAGATGCTTCACTTGTATTCAGACTGACGATAAAATCTTCTTCGATTAGCTGGCCAATATGGAAAAGTGGGAAGTCAGGAAAGTCCCCATAGTTAGGAAGATTGTTTGTGAAACTGGTGAAAATAGGTTCGGAAGAAGTTCCTGAATTTGGAAGAAAATAAAGAATGTTACACTCATCACGTCCTAAGACTAGATCATCGATTCCGTCTCCATCAAAATCCTGATATAAAATAGAATGCCCCCCGGCATGTAAGATGCGGTCATTCTCATCATTTGCTTTTCTGGAATTCAGATCTTTTCCTTCACAGGTTTTTCCGAAGGAAATATCTCCGCAACCACAAAATTCAAAGCCTCCCCAATGATTCACTCCAAATGCAAATCCATCCATATCGGCTGTACCTTTTCGTTCTACGCTGGTGTTTTTGTAAAACTCCATGTAGTCGCCCCCGGCAAAGTTGAAAATCACCAAATCCAAATCCCCATCTCCATCCAAATCCTGGATGAGCGGTGTATCTAGGTTATTGGTTTGGATGTTACCCGAGCCGTCCAGCTTCAGGAAGTTTTGAGCAACATTCCAAGATATCTGGCCGCCGTTGGAAGTGTTTTTATAGGCTTTTATTCCGAGAGCAGTGGAGGTAAATAGATCCTTTTTACCATCCCCGTCAAAATCAGCCAACACTAGAAATCCACTGATATCAGTAGGGAAAGCATAAGTTAATTCAGGTAAATGAATGAATTTTTCACCTTCTTTTCTGAAAACTAACAACTGTCGGGAATTGATGTCCCAGATAACCCATTCTTCGATCCCATCTCCAGTTAGATCAATGGTTTCTAGTTGAGCGGAATTGATTCCTCCTGCGAAGGGAGAGGTTAATAAAACATCACTGACTTCAACATCAGCCTGCTTATCTATTCGGAAAATTTCTTGTGCATTCAGCTGAAGGCTGCTGATCAGAAAAATGAAAATCCAGAGTTTACGCATGGAATAGTGATGGCTAAGACAAATTAATACGGTTGTCTCCCTCCAAAGATGTGAATGATTCCTTTATTTTGGGAATTAATTCCTTCGAAAACGATGAATCTTTCAATTTTATATACTCTCTTCAAAAATAGTACTGGCGTAAGCACTGACACTCGGAAAATCGAAAAAGGCAATATCTTTTTTGCGCTCAAAGGTCCAAATTTCGATGCCAATGCTTTCGCGCCAAAAGCATTGGAAATGGGAGCTTCGGTAGTCGTGATTGATGACATTACTCATTTTGTTGAAGACGATGAGCGGTATTTTTTAGCAGCAGATTGTTTGAAGATGCTTCAGGATTTGGCAAATCATCATCGGAGGCAACTCGCTATTCCTATTATAGGATTGACGGGGTCAAATGGAAAAACAACCACTAAGGAATTGATGAAGGCGGTTTTAGGCAAGAAGTTCAAAACTGCCGCTACAGTTGGGAATCTGAATAATCATATAGGTGTACCGCTAACTTTACTCGCGATTGATGAAAAAGATGAGATCGCAATTGTGGAAATGGGAGCGAATAAACAAGGAGATATTGAAGAGCTTTGCTTGATTGCCGAGCCGACTCATGGCGTGATCACTAACATTGGTAAAGCGCATCTGGAAGGAATGGGTGGCCCGGAAGGAGTGCTGAAAACGAAGACGGAATTGTTCCAGTTTTTGAGAGTAAATGACGGGAAGGTTTTTATCAATTCTCAGGATCCAATCTTGTCAAATTTTTCAAAGAGATTTGAAAGTCCAATTCTTTACCCTGCAGAAGGGGATTTCTGTGAAGTTACTTTTCAAGAAGCAAATCCATTTGTGAAGTTTTCAGTTGAAGGCTCGGAAGAGGTTTACCTTAGTTCGCTAATCGGTGCTTATAATTTTGGAAATATTGCTACAGCGTTGACCATTGGAAAGTTTTTCGGAGTGGAGATGGAAAAAGCTGTAGAAGGAATAGTCGAATACAAGCCATCGAATATGCGTTCCCAATTGATTGAAAAGCGCAGTAATTTGATCATACTTGATGCCTACAATGCAAATCCATCAAGTATGGAAGTTGCGATTCGGACTTTTGGAGCTATGACTGGCAAAAGGCATAAAATGCTGATCCTTGGCGATATGTTTGAATTGGGAGATCATGCTGAAGCGGAGCATGCCAAGCTGGGAGAGATTATCAGTGAATATGAAATTGATAAGGTCTGCTTTACAGGTCAGCTGATAGTTTCAGCATTGGCTAAGTATCCAAAAGCATTGTATTTTCCAGATCCTTTTTCATTCAGAAACTGGCTTCAGGATAGCAAATTGGAGGATTATCTGATTCTGATTAAAGGAAGTCGCGGGATGAAGCTGGAAGGATTGGTTGATTTTATTTGATGGATTTTGCGGACCTTAATTTTTCTTTTTCAATCATTTTGAAATCAATTTTGCCTCAGTAAAGTTTACTTAAGTATCCGATATCAGACGATTTTCAGATTTCAATAGTTACAAAAACCAACAATATGCGCCCATACTTACCTTTTCTAGCAGCCCTCGCCGAACATAACTCCAAAGAATGGATGGATGCCAATAAAAGTTGGTACCTGGAAACCAGAACTGAATTTTTGGAAGATGTAGCAGTTTTACTGAAAGGAATTGGAGAATGGGAACCTGAATTGTTGGTGTTTAAGCCCAAAGATTGTGTCTTCAGACAAAATCGTGATATACGCTTTTCTGCTAACAAGATGCCCTATAAAACCAATTTTGGGGCCTATTTTTCTCCCAAAGGAAAGAAGTCAGAAGGTCCAGGATATTACCTTCAGATCCAACCCGACAATTCTTTTATGGCTGGAGGAATATGGATGCCTCAGGCAGAGACGTTGAAAAAAATCAGAAAGGAAATAGATTACTCAGGAGCAGAACTTACAAAGATTGAAAGCAATAAAGACTTTAAATCACTTTTTGGCCAGATAGAGGGCGAAAAACTCAAAACCAGCCCACGCGATTACGAGGCTGATCATGAGTTTATAGAATACTTGAGGTTAAAGAGCTTTACTGTTTCATCCAAAATCTCAGACCGGGATATTGAGTCCGGAAACTTCATAAATATAGCTTTGGATGGCTTTCAGAAAATGAGACCACTTCAAAATTTCCTTTCCAAAGCAATTGAGGATGTGGAAGACGGATCGGGAATATTGTAGATTTTAAATAGCAAGTATCAAGTAGCTAGATTCAAGTCTATAGAACTGAGATCCTAGATTTCATGCCTAATTTCAAAATTGAAATCCCGAATTTTTTCTAATACCGCCGCTACACCATCTTCTTTGTTGTGATGCGTAATCTCTTTTGCGACAGCTTTAACCTCCATTCGGGCATTTTCTACCGCGACTCCCCAGCCTACAGATTGTAGCAGGTCTATATCATTATAATTATCTCCAAAAGCTACCACGGATTCCATTCCAAAATCAAAGGCATGCTGAAGAATTTTTCGAAGTCCGGTGGCTTTTGAAATGGCTTTTGGAGCGATTTCCAAGTACGTTTCGCTGGATCTATACAAATGCAAATCAAGGGAATGTTCTGAGTGCAATTCGCCAAAAAGCCAAGCCATCTCGTTGGATTCTCCCATACACATTACTTTATGAGCACCAGAATTATTCTTTGCCCAAAGATCTACCACTTCGTGACCTGGAAGCCAATCGCATTGAACTTTCGTGTTTTTTACCTCGCGCTGTGACCAGTAATCGTCTTTTTCCTCATACCACTTTTCTCCCTGATACAAACTCACATGAATGTCTGTTTTTTGAGTGAGATGAAGGATTTTGGCAACCAAATCTACAGGGATGCTGACATCTTCGAGCACTTCTCCATCAGCACTCAAGACATAGCCACCATTGTAGCAAATCAAAGGTTGTGGAAATCTATTCATGTCATGAAGCAAATGCCGCATTGCATCGGGCATGCGGGAACTTGCTAAAATTACTGGAAAATCCATGGGCAAGTCATTCACTACGGCTTTGAGACGAGGGGATAAATCACGCACTGAATTGAGAAGGGTTCCATCAATATCAGAGCAAAAAGCTTTTATTTCCATCAATCGAAGTCAGACCAGTTTAAGTCTTCAGAAAGTTTGGCGAAGACACCAAAGCCAATAACAGCGATAAAAATTATTACAAGGGCGAAAATGATCAATTTAACGATCAACTCTGCCTTTGCCCAATTTGCCTTATCAGGGTCAGTATTTTTGTCTGTTGCCCATACTATAAGCATGATCAAACCAATCAAAGGGAGGCGTTTCACCAAAACCGCGATTATCCATTCTCCAAGAGAAGTTGGTGGTTTTTTGTATTCATTAGGTAATTCCATCAATAAATAGGTTTAGTTAAAAATCTTTCGTGTCAAACAGGTACTCCTGCATGGCGACATTCTCTGGATTAGTAGGGTCTGTCTGAATAAACTGCACTGTAATTTGTTGATAATCTTCAGCTTTTTCAAAATCCCGTAGATAAAGTTCGGCGCATTTTCTGGCTAAAACTTCTGGCTGATTTCCCAAAACCAAGGGGTCACCATTTTCCAATTTCAGGAAAATCGTAGAAGTAGTGGAATCATTTGCAGTTGATTTGCTGAGGTTGACATTCATTCCTTGGAACTTTCCGAGCATCCGTATTTCTTCAGAAGGCATAAACCCTTCACCCATCATCGCTTCCATTCCTTTGAAAGCAAACTTGGCGATATTCTCAGGATTGCAGGAGCAGGAACTAATCAGTATTGAGCTGATTAATATAAAAATGAAGTTTAGTAGGGA